>JAPFCO010000210.1 GCA_026169505.1 Pseudogracilibacillus sp. | reverse complement strand
TATTTGACCAAGTTCCATATCGATAAACCTGCGCCGAACTTGTGGAGATCCTTTTACTAATGCTAGATCTTCAGGGGCAAACATTACTACATTCATCGCACCTATATATTCACTTAAACGTTTTTGTTCTAAATGATTTAACTTAGCTTTTTTACCTGTTTTGTGAAAAATTAATTCTAAAGGAATCGTGCGATCTTGTTTTTTTACTATTCTTCCAGTAACTTTAGCAAATTCTTCATTCCACCGAATTAATTCGCGATCATTTGATGTACGATATGATTTCGTAAATGCCAATAAATAAATCGCTTCTAATAAATTCGTTTTACCTTGAGCATTTTCACCAATAATCACATTTACTTTATTATCAAATGTGACATCTAATTGATGATAATTACGATAGTTTTTTAATTGGATCTGTTCTATAAACATGCAAATTCCTCGTTTGCTACTACTTAGCTTTTTTTGACACGATTTTTAATATAATTTGATCTTCTATATGAATGATATCTTGATGATATAATTTTCTGCCACGACGTTGTTCTAGGTCATCATTGACATACACTCCAACGTCTTTTATATAGTTTTTAATCATGCCACCTGACTCAAATACATTTGCTAACTTAAGTAATTGATTTAAAGTAATAAAATCGTCCTCAATGAGGATTTCTTCTGTTTTCATTCTATACAATCCTTTTTATTCATTTTCATGCTTAAAATGATTCTTTACACTTTTTAAAATGATCATGTGCTTAGTATTCACTTTAAATCGCCTTATTATCTATTTTACTAAAGATTTAGACCGAATGAAAGGATCCACCCCTAATTAATTGAAAAACTTCTCTAATATAGGTAAAAAGACTTTTAAAACATACAGATTGTTAGCAAACGATTTAAAAACGTTTCGTTTATCATCTTGTAAATAGAAAAAAACAACTTTAAATAACCTAAATGGTAAATTTCTCACTTTTTTATAGAGGCAATTTCGATATGTAAGAGAATAAAAAGAAAGCCCTTTGTCATAAAGAGCTTTTTAAAATCATATAGTTTATAAAGTTTAGTGAATTTCATAATACAGATTTAATGCTACATCATTACAAAATGTAGTTTCGTTGGATCTTTCTTAACTACATCTAGTAGTGATATGGCTAAATTGGATAATTATGAAATTCACTCAGTTAAGTCATTTTTTCAAGTTTAAAAAGTACGTACTGGTAAAATTAATTGTAAAATATGATCTTCTTCTGATGTTCTAATCACAAATGGGCGCATTGCTCCAGAGAAATCAATTCGAACTTGTTTACTATCAATTGTTTTTAACGTATCAAGCATGTACCTGGAACTAAATGAAATTTTTATTTCTTTCCCCTCAATTGAAACAACATCAAGTTGTTCTTTTACATTTCCGATATCAGGTGAATTACCGGATATTTCAATAGAGTTCTCACTTAATGTATCTAACCGGATGACATTATTTTGATCACGATTCGATAAAAGTGCTGCACGCTCAATTGTTTGAATCAGATCCTTTGTAAATATGTGGATGGATGTATTACTCTCACTTGGAATTAATCGTGCTGTTTCTGGATAATTTCCACTTAGAAGTCGTGATAAGAAATATACTTCATCTGTATAAAACAATACTTGATTCTGCATAAATGACATATTGATGAGACCATCTTCATCAGCTAAAATTTTATTTAATTCTTGTAAACTGTTACCTGGTACAACGAAATTCGTATCATCAAATGTATGAGTTTCTAAAGGTATGGAGCGTAATGCTAGTCTGTGACTATCTGTAGCAGTGAAAGTTAATAAATCTTTTGTTATGGATATATTAACACCTGTTAAAATTGGACGTGTTTCCATTTGAGATACCGCAAAAACAGTTTGTCTAATTAACGTTTTTAACTGTTTACTTTTAATTTGAATAGGTTCGTCCATTAAATTCATTTGAATTTGTGGATATTCCTCACTACTTTGTCCATATAATGTAAAAATAGCATTTCCTGATTGAATTGTCGTTTTAAATTTTTCATCTACAGTGATATTTACAATATCTTCTGGTAGTTTTTTAATAATTTCAGGGAAATGTGGTACAGGCAATACAATCGACCCAGGTGTTATTGCTGTAATGATTTCTTCTTCGTCTTTTACATTAGGTATATGAGATTGAATTGTTATATCTGAATTACTACCTGTTAACGTTAATCGATTAGGTGTTGCGTCTAATTTCATTCCAGTTAATATGGGAACGACAGTTCTCGCTGATATCGCATTTGATACGGATTGAATGCTATTTAATAAATGTTTTTTATTTATTTTAAATTGCATGTTGCTCCTCCTTTTTGTAAAAAGCTATATATTATTTATTATTAATATAAGTAATCATAGTAATAGGCCTTGTGGATATGTGGATAACAATGTGTAAATCTTTTACTGCTTGATTTCGTCGATGTTATCAACATGTGTATAGAAAAATAACAAATGCTGAGTTATGAACAACCCTATATTGTACTTTTTAAATCTTCTAGGTAACTATTTATTTCTGCTTGGACTTCTGGATCTTGTTTTATTGACTCTGTAATTTTCTTATGAGCATGAATAACAGTCGTATGATCTCGTCCACCAAATTCTTGGCCAATCTTTGGTAAAGACATATCTGTTAGCTCTCTTGTAATATACATAGCTACTTGACGTGGATATGCAATTGATTTTGTTCGTTTCCTTGATAACATTTCATCGATTGTAACATTATACTTTTCAGAAATGAATTTTTGAACGACTTTTATCGTGATTTTTCTAGGTCGACTATTAGGAATAATATCTTTTAATGCTTCTGTAGCTAGCTGTGTGTCAATGTCACGATTAACTAGAGAAGAATAAGCAATGACGCGAATAAGAGCTCCCTCTAATTCCCGAATGTTTGTATCAATTTGATTTGCAATATATAACATTACTTCGTTCGAAATATCGTTTAATCCTTCTGCTTTTGCCTTCTTTGATAAAATAGCAATTCTTGTTTCTAGATCAGGTGGTGAAATGTCAGTAATTAATCCCCACTCAAATCGAGAACGTAGTCTTTCTTCTAATGTAGGAATTTCTCGCGGTGGTCGATCACTTGAGATGATGATTTGTTTATTTTCTTCATGCAATGTATTAAATGTATGGAAAAACTCTTCTTGTGTAGATTCTTTTCCAGCTAGAAATTGAATATCATCGACTAACAAAATATCTACATTGCGATACTTGTTACGGAAGTTTTCCGCTTTATTATCCATAATGGAATTAATAAATTCATTTGTAAACTTTTCTGAAGATAAATAACTGACACGGCGATCTGGATGATACTCACGAATGTAATGTGCAATAGCATGCATGAGATGTGTTTTACCAAGTCCTACTCCTCCATATATAAAGAGCGGGTTATACGATTTAGCTGGTGCTTCTGCAACTGCAAGGGAAGCAGCATGTGCAAAACGGTTTGCAGCACCGACAACAAATGTGTCAAATGTATATTTTGGATTTAACATATTTTGAATTTTCGTAGGATGCGCTTGTCTCGTTTCCTCTGTATCCTCTAGATTTTCTAACTCTTCGTCTTCTTGTTCATCTTCAATTTCGAATTTTACGGACAATTTAGATCCAGTCATTTCAAATAGTAATGTATCAATGACTTCTGTGTACCGTTGATCTAACCAATTTTTAGTAAATTCATTTGGAACTGCAACAGACAGTGTATCTTTTTTCAATTTCTTTACTTCTGTTTTGCTTAACCATGTGTCATAACTGGGTTTACTTATCTTTGATTGCATTTCGGTCAAAATATATTGCCATAACTCCTCTATGTTTTCCAATTATTACACCTCTTTATTTCCTTCAATATTAGTTCATAAGAATAAAAATCCTTTCTTAATTTCTCTATTTTACAGTAGAAGAAAGAAGGAAAGGAATATGATATTTTTTTATGTAAATGTGAGACGGGGCAACTTTGTTCTATTAACTAATGTATTCACATTGTGGTTAATCTATATACAAGAAGGTTAATACTGTTAACATCTTATGCACAATCTGTGGATAAGTAATGGAGTTAAAAAGTTATTCACAAGATGAAGCACAATTAACAATATCAAAAATCGATACATTTTGCAATATTTATGTCGATTTATCCATATTTTATTAACGTTGTTCATAAAATCTATCAACAGCTGTTATTTTTGTGGAAATCTTGTCGATAATTGTTGAAAATTTAAAAATGAATTTATACACATGTTATTCAATTGTGTATAAGATTGGTAGTTTCTATTATTTTAGTAGTAGCTGATTTATGGAAGGTGAGGGGGATTTTACATGTGGAATATATGAAGGTTGATATAATGTAGATTTTTTAGATATTCGTTATTGTGTTTTATTCTTCTATTATATAATTTGTTGCAAGAGAAATTCGGATGTCGTTTTTCACTTATAGTGATTGCTTTTTATTAATTAGTTAAGAATACTTGAGACCTAGTTGTGAGCGATTCAATTTTGATATTTAATTATTTAATGATAAGATACGCATGTAAGAGTTATGTTGGACTTTACACATGTTATTTTTGATTCTTACCTTATTGCTTCAATTATCGTTCGTAACAAGGTAAACTTAAAAGAGTCTCTATTGACTAATAGTAATAGTTTGCGTATAATTACGTGGAAAGTTTTTTATTATGGAAACGTGGATTGAAATGAAAGTTTAAGTTATAATATGGGTTCGGACTCCTATTTCAAATTCGTAAAGTTTCTTTATATATTGTAAGGAGGTGCATGAAATGAAGAGAACATTTCAACCAAATAATCGTAGACGTAAAAAGGTACATGGATTCCGTGCGCGTATGAGTACTAAGAATGGCCGTAAAGTAATTGCTCGTCGTCGCAACAAGGGAAGAAAAAATTTATCTGCATAAGCCACTGTCAGCATGTCAGTGGTCTTTTTTAGCTTTAATTTAATTTTTGTAACAAATTAAAAGGTGATAGCAATGAGGAAAGCTTACCGAGTTAAGAAAAATAGTGAGTTTCAAAGTATATTGCGAACAGGTAAATCTTTTGCAAATCGTGAGCTTGTCATTTACTATAAACCGAAAGTGATGCAAGATCATTTCAAAATTGGAATTTCTGTTGGAAAGAAAATAGGAAATGCGGTTATACGAAACAGGATTAAGCGATTAATACGGGAATCATTTATTCAACTAGAAGATCAAATCATACCGGACGTTGATATTATTATTATTGCACGAAAACCTACTGTACATATGAATGGAAATCAAATGAAAAGAAGTATTACCCATTTATTAAAAAAACAATGTTTGTTTAAATAAATTAGTTCATTTGTCGAGTTAGGAGGAAGTTGGTTGCGTAAAAAGATTTTTATTTACGTTATGATAATTGGTGTACTTGTTTTATTAGCCGGTTGCACTCAAGTAAATACACCGATTACTGCTGAGAGTACGGGGGTTTGGAATAAATATTTTGTGTACCCTCTATCTACAATCATTATTTATCTTGCTGAATTTTTTAACTCATATGGTTTAGCAATAGTTGTACTAACATTAATTATACGTACAATATTACTACCATTGAATGTAAAACAATTAAAAAGTTCGAAGGCAATGCAAGATATCCAACCAAAAATCAAAGAAATACAAGAAAAATATAGTTCAAAAGATCAAAAGACACAACAAAAATTGCAAGAAGAAACGATGGCATTATTTCAGAAGCATGGGGTAAACCCACTAGCGGGTTGTTTGCCTATCTTTGTACAAATGCCTATTTTAATTGCAATGTATCATACGATCATGCGTACAGATGCAATTCAAGGGAATACATTTTTATGGTTTGCACTTGATTCACCAGATTATGTTTTACCTATAATTGCTGGAGCAGCTACGTTTTTACAACAAAAGTTAATGATGGCAGGAAGCCCATCAGCACAAAATCCACAAATGGTTGCGATGCTTTATATGATGCCAATTATGATAACCGTTTTTGCGTTCTTCTTCCCAGCTGCATTAGCATTGTATTGGGTAGTAGGAAATGTATTTATGGTTGCGCAAACGCTCATGATTCGTAGGCCAATGATGAAAGACGGAGAAAGTACTGGAGGAGACAAATAGTGAGAGAAGTAACTGCTAGTGGCCAAACTGTTGAAGAGGCGGTCCAATCAGCTTTGAAGCAGTTAAGTATGTCACGGGATGAAGTTGAGATTGAAGTAATTGATGAAGGTAAGAAAGGTTTCTTAGGGTTATTTGGTGCAAAACGAGCTATTGTAAAAATTAAAGAAAAAAGCGAAGAACAAGAAGTTGTAGAAGAGACTCTACTTGAAGAACGAATGAAAGTGGATCAAACAAAAGATCTCAGACTAAATGTGCAAGAAGCTGAAGTGTTCTTAAAAGAAGTTGCTCATAATATGGGTGTCCAAGTTAATGTTCAATCTGAATTAGATGGTAATAAGGCGACATTCCAATTATCGGGAGATAAAATTGCTATATTAATTGGTAAACGTGGAAAGACATTGAACGCCATACAATATTTAACACAGCTAGTTTTAAATAAGCATGGTAGAAACTTTCATTCGGTTACTGTTGATGCAGAAGGTTATCGTCAACGTAGGGAAGAAACATTGATTGAATTAGCGCAGAAGATGGCCTCTAAAGCCATTCGAATTGATGGAAAAGTAGCTTTAGAACCTATGCCTGCATATGAACGAAAAATTATTCATAGTGCATTACAAGATTCTACAGAAGTATCAACTTATTCGGATGGGGTAGAACCGCATCGATATATTGTTATTAAACCAAGTAAATAAGGAAAAGGAGCTCTGGTAGCTCCTTTTTTGTTTGAGCAAGCTTTGGACCTTTGTTTTGTCAATTAAATCAATTTGATCATTACAAAAAACAGCCACGCCACTACATCGTGTATCGTCGTGGCGATAAATCTGGATTATGAAATTGATTTAATTTAAAGAATAATATTATTTTTACCACGGTATTGATTACTGTGGTATTTTTTCACTTCATGGAAAGTGAGTTAATTTTTAAAATGCAAATACCTCCACTTTTGTACCAATAAAATATATTTAAACAATTCGTTAGATTACATTTACTAAACTTGCAAATCTTAATAATAATTAGTTGGTACTTTAGGAATTTACTGTTATTTCACAGTATGCATAGACTGTGCATTAAAATTAGTTATACTCCTTGGCTTCGCTTTCCGCAGGCTCGCGATGAGCCTCCTCGCGAGCAAAGAGCGCTCACTGCGGGGTCTCATCGTCTTCGCTTTCCCGCTGGAGTCTTCGTGTTTTTCCTACGCTGTGGTTGAAAGTAATCGCTGGTTTACACGGTAATTATACTAAACTATCCTACGACAGTCACAGCAGACTATTATGTTATTTCACTTCCGAGGAGGCTGAGGCCGTGCCCGCGGAAAGCAACGGTCCGCAGCGGAAAACAGCCTTGAGCACATGCTACAGTATTTGCTTATTACATCATTAAAGTTACGTCACAGTTTACGTCAACAGTGATAATTTAGAATAGAAAAATAAATGAAATGGGTTTTGGTATTTGGGTGAACATATTTTATGCATATATTCTTATAATCAAAAATAAACAGACAAACTTTTTCAAGTATTGATAGTAAAGTGGTAAAATGACTAGGATGTGGACATGATTCTTGCTAGTTTTATGTAAATAGACTTATTAACATGTGGATAAGTTTATTTTTTGCTATAATTATGTTAATCTGTTTCATTAGTGACGTTTAATAGAGAATGAAAAATTTATCATTTTATATATAGAAGAAAAGATTTATTAGGAGGTGTGATTAATGGATTTTGATACAATTGCTGCAATTTCTACACCTGTTGGAGAAGGTGCAATTTCCATTGTTCGTTTAAGTGGTCCTGAAGCAATTAATATTTCAAATCAATTATTCTCGGGAAAAGATTTAAATGAAGTAGAAAGTCATACAATTCATTATGGGAAAGTAATCGATCCGACATCTGAGATAGTTGCTGATGAAGTAATGATTACTGTCATGCGAGCACCGAAAACTTTTACTTGTGAAGATATTGTCGAAATTAATTGTCATGGTGGTTTAGTAGCGGTTAGTAGAATTTTGGAAATCGTATTAGAACGTGGAGCACGAATTGCTGAACCAGGTGAATTTACGAAACGTGCTTTTTTAAACGGACGAATTGACTTATCGCAAGCCGAAGCAGTGATGGATGTCATCCAATCAAAAACAAATCAAGCGATGAATGTTGCCCTACATCAATTAGATGGGAAGTTATCAAAGTTAATTATCGAGTTACGACAAGCATTAATTGAAACAATTGCTCATGTAGAGGTAAATATAGATTATCCAGAATATGATGATGTGGAAGAAATGTCACATGAAATGATGGCGGAAAAAACAGCCTATGTTCATGATGAAATAGATCGATTATTACAAGTTGCACAACAAGGGAAAATTCTTCGAGAGGGGATTAAAACAGCAATTATTGGGCGGCCAAATGTTGGGAAATCTTCCTTAATGAATTCACTCGTGCAAGAGGAAAAGGCGATTGTAACTGATATTCCGGGTACGACACGGGATATGATTGAGGAATATGTCAATGTACGTGGCATTCCACTACAATTAATTGATACCGCAGGAATTAGAGAAACGAAGGACATCGTTGAAAAAATAGGTGTAGAACGTTCGCATAAAATACTTCAAGAAGCGGATTTAATTTTGTTGATGCTTAATTATAATGAGACTTTAACAGATGAAGATAGAGAGATATTTTCTTTATTAGAAGATCTTAATTTTATCGTAATTGTTAATAAGGTTGATTTGGAGCAACAAATCGATGTAACGGAACTGACGGAATTAGCTAGAGGTAGTGCAATCATTACGACATCATTAATTCAAGAAAAGGGCATCGATGATTTAGAAAATGCGTTAGCAGATTTGTTTTTTTCTAAAGAGATTGCCTCGGACGAAGCAACATATGTATCAAATGCACGTCATATTCAATTATTAAAACAGTCAAAGACCGCATTAGAAGAGGCGACAAATGGATTGGCATTGAATATGCCGTTAGACATGATTCAAATTGATGTAAGGCGTACGTGGGAGTTTTTAGGGGAGATTATAGGTGATACTGCTAGTGAAAGTTTAATTGATCAGTTATTTTCCCAGTTTTGTCTAGGAAAGTAATGATTGTGACTAGAATCAATCAGAATGGAAAGGGTGAAATAAATGACGTATCATGCAGGAGATTATGATGTAATCGTAGTAGGTGCAGGTCATGCGGGTTGTGAAGCTGCCTTTGCTGCAGCAAAGATGGGTGCTAAAACATTAATATTAACACTTAATTTAGATATGATTGCTTTTATGCCATGTAATCCATCGTTAGGTGGACCAGCAAAAGGGATCGTGATTCGTGAAATAGATGCTTTAGGTGGCGTGATGGGTAAAGTAATTGATAAAACCCATATTCAAATGCGTATGTTGAATACAGGAAAAGGACCGGCTGTACGAGCATTACGTGCACAGGCCGATAAACCATTATATATTCAAGAAATGAAACAAATTATTGAAAATGAACCAAATATTACATTAAAGCAGGCAATGGTAGATGAACTTATATTAGAGGATGGTATTTGTAAAGGGGTTATTACTGAAACGAAAGCAGCTTACCGTAGTGAGAGAGTAATCATTACGACAGGCACATTTATGCGTGGTAAAATTTTAGTAGGTGACTTTGAATATGAAAGTGGCCCAAATAACCAACGAGTTTCGGTAAAATTATCAGAGAATCTAGAGGATATCGGTTTTGATTTAGTACGTTTTAAAACAGGGACACCGCCACGTGTTAATAGTCATACGATTGATTATTCTAAAACAGAAATTCAACCAGGTGATGAAAAGCCTCAAGGGTTTTCTTATGAAACAACTGAATTCATTACAGACCAAATACCTTGTTGGTTAACACATACGAATGAAAAAACACATCAAGTAATTAATGATAATTTAACATTATCAGCGATGTATTCTGGAATGAAACGGGGAACAGGACCAAGATATTGTCCTTCAATTGAAGATAAAATTGTTCGTTTTCACGATAAACCCCGCCATCAAGTTTTCTTAGAACCAGAAGGGCGTAATACAGATGAAGTATATGTACAAGGACTATCTACTTCTTTACCAGAATTTATTCAAACGGAAATTATTCGTTCTGTACCAGGATTAGAAAATGCAGAGATGATGCGACCAGGGTATGCGATTGAATATGATTCGGTAAAAGCAACTCAATTATGGCCGACATTAGAAACGAAGAAAATACCTGGTTTATATACAGCAGGTCAAATTAATGGAACATCTGGTTATGAAGAAGCAGCGGCACAAGGTATTATTGCTGGGATAAACGCAGCCCTTGCTGTTCAGGATAAAGAGCCATTTATTTTAGATCGCTCACAAAGTTATATCGGTGTCTTAATTGATGACTTAGTAACAAAGGGGACGAGAGAACCATATCGTTTACTAACGTCTCGTGCAGAATATCGTTTATTACTTCGTCATGATAACGCAGATTTACGCTTAACGGAGTTAGGTTATGAATTAGGTTTGATTTCAGAGGAAAGATATAAGCAATTCCAAGAGAAAATTATATTAATTGATGAAGAGAAAGAACGTTTATTTAAATATATTGTGAAAGTTTCGGATGAAGTACAAGACGTTTTAGTCGCTGCAAATTCAACACCATTAAAAGATGCTGTTCGTGCACTTGATTTATTGAAACGACCGGAAATTTCATATGAAGTACTAGAAAATATGATTGGTGAACAGGATTTACCATTAGAAGTAAAAGAACAAATCGAGATTCAAATTAAATATGAAGGATATATAAAAAAGGCGAGAGAACAAGTAGAAAAAATGTTGAAAATGGAAGATAAAAAAATTCCAGCTCATATTGATTATGATGATATTCATAGCTTAGCTTTTGAAGCACGGGAAAAGTTAAAAGAAATCCGACCAATGTCGATCGGACAAGCATCACGAATCTCAGGTGTGAATCCAGCAGATATATCTATTTTAATTGTCTATATTGAACATGGGAAATTAAAGATTGTTAACGAATAAAATGTTTAGGGAGATAGTATGATGGATGAAAAAATGTTTGTTACAGCATTACAGGAACGTGGATTACAATTGACAGATAAACAGTTGAAACAATTTAACATATATTATGATTTACTTATTGAATGGAATGAAAAAGTAAATTTAACCGCCATAACTGAAAAAGAAGAAGTATATTTAAAACATTTTTTTGACTCCATCACTCCTAGCTTTTATACTGACTTTCGGGAAATTCAGACGGTATGTGATATTGGAGCGGGAGCAGGTTTTCCTAGCATCCCGCTCAAAATTTGTTTTCCACATTTACAAATAACGATTGTTGATTCACTGAATAAGCGAATTAATTTTTTAAAACAATTAGTAGAAGCATTGGACCTCGATCATACACAATTAGTACATGCAAGAGCAGAGGACTTTGGCCAACAAAAAGAACATCGTGCTCAATATGATCTTGTTACTGCAAGAGCAGTCGCACGAATGTCCGTTCTATCTGAGTACTGTCTACCTGTTTGTAAAATAGGTGGATTATTTATGGCATTAAAAGGAGTAAGTTCTTCTGAGGAACTATCTGATGCTAAAAAGGCAATTCAATTATTAGGCGGTGAGTTTGTAGAGAACCATCAGTTTACTTTACCCATAGAGGGGAGCGGGCGTTCTCTCATTATGACAAAAAAAACAAAGAACACACCGAAAAAATACCCACGTAAGCCTGGAACACCAGCAAAAAGTCCAATTTCTTAAATCGATTGAGTATTATAGTAAGAATCAATACTTTTTACACGGTATTTATGATAAACTTAACAATATGGGTTAAGTTTTCTTTTATTCTTGGGAAACTTACAAACTATCGTTTTATATTCAAAAACTATCAAAGTGAAATTAGAAAAACAGGCTTGCGTTAAGAGGATTCTGGAACATTTATTTTCTGTTTTAAGAAACCCTTCTTTTATAAAGTGCAAGCCTTAGTTGCACTTATGCAGTAAGGAAAGTTTATACTTTCTTATTCTGTCAATAAAAGATCAATAGGTTATTAGATTTCATCTCCAATATCATAATTTATGTATATATGATCAGAATCGTGTAATAGAGCCTCCTTTCAACCCTTCTTTTATGGATAGTTTGAATTGTTTCACGTGGAACAATTTTTATAATATTTATTAAAAAGGTGATGTGAAAATATGTTGCAGTCTTTTAATCGTTTATTTACTAGTGGAAATAAAGATGGTGAGATGTCTAATAAAAATCAAGATGATATTATTTCTCTTAAAGTTGAACAAATAGTTCCGAATGAGTATCAACCGCGAACTCAATTTGATGATGAAAAAATTAAAGAATTGGCTCAGACCCTTCAGACTCATGGAATCATTCAACCGATTATTGTACGCCAAAAAGAAGAGGAATTATATGAAGTTATTGCTGGTGAAAGAAGATTAAGAGCTGCAAAGTTTTTAGAATGGGAAACAATTTCAGCTATTATTCGAGATTTAAATGATACGGAAACAGCCTCAATTGCTCTAATTGAAAATATACAGCGAGAAGAGTTATCTGTAATTGAAGAGGCAAATGCATATGAACAATTGTTGTCGATGCATGAATTAACGCAAGAAGCACTTGCACAGAGATTAGGAAAAAGCCAATCCACAGTCGCAAACCGGATTCGATTATTAACATTACCAGATGAGATTCAAGAAGGCTTAATGAATAAGAAGATAACAGAGCGACATGCCAGAGCATTAATGAAGATAAAAGATGTAGAATCTCAAATCAAGTATTATCATCTGATTATTGAAAAACAGTTGACTGTAAGGGAAATTGAACTTCAAATTAAAGAATTGCTTGATGGCAATCCAAAAGTGAAGAAAAAGAGAAATAAGCCGAAGTTTATTAGTAAAGATATTCGAATTGCGACGAATACGATAAAAAGGTCGCTCAAAATGATATCAGACACAGGAATTAATGTGGAGTCAGAAGAAGAAGAACTTGACGATTACTATCAAATTACGATTCGTGTAAAGAAAAAGAAAGAAAATTAGTCAACTGTCTCGGACAGTTTAATTGCAACACTATTATATCCTGTAGTTGAGTTGAATCGTTCTCAATTGTAGCATGTGACACGTAGCTGGTTTAGGCAATGATGAAATTGAATTAAATGAAGAGAAATATATGTATGATTATAGGTAGGTGCAATAATGGGTAAAGTAATAGCTATTACAAATCAAAAAGGTGGTGTCGGAAAAACGACATCAACAGTGAACTTGGGAGCAAGTTTAGCGTCTTTAGGTAATAAAGTATTATTGGTAGATATAGATCCTCAAGGAAATGCAACGAGTGGGGTTGGTGTAAATAAAGGGGATCTCGACGAGTGTATCTATAATGTGCTTATAGAAGATGCAGAAGCAGTAGATGTATGTGTTCCAACAGTAGTAGATAACTTATGGATTATACCTGCTACTATCCAACTTGCAGGGGCTGAGATCGAATTAGTACCAACAATGTCACGTGAAGTTAAAATAAAGAAAGCTATAAGTGATATAAGAGATGATTACGATTATGTATTAATCGATTGTCCACCATCATTAGGATTGCTTACAATTAATGCATTAACAGCTTCCGATAGTGTGTTAATTCCGGTACAATGTGAATATTATGCGCTAGAAGGGCTTAGTCAACTCTTGAATACGATAAGACTAGTACAGAAACATTTGAATAAGCAGCTTATGATCGAAGGCGTACTATTAACAATGTTAGATGCTCGTACTAACTTAGGATTGCAAGTAATCGAAGAAGTGAAAAAGTATTTTCAAGATAAAGTATATAAATCAATTATTCCAAGAAACGTTCGTCTTGGTGAAGCACCAAGTCACGGTATGCCAATAACAATATATGATCCAAAATCAAGAGGCGCAGAAGTATATCTTGAGTTAGCAAAGGAAGTGATGGAAGTTGGCGAAACGGTTAGGTAAAGGATTAAATGCTTTAATTAATGAAATGGATGCAAGTGAACAAGCTGTAGAGCAGATTTCAATTAAAGAATGTCGTACAAACCCTTATCAACCGAGAAAAACATTCGATGCGGACGCTATTGAAGAATTGAAAGTATCCATTCTAGAATATGGTATTATTCAACCATTAATTGTCCGACGCAGCATTAAGGGATATGAAATTGTCGCTGGGGAAAGGCGCTTTAGGGCTGCTAAAGAGGCTGGTTTAGCTGCAGTTCCGGCTCTTGTTAAAGATTTTAATGATAAAGAAATGATGGAAGTTGCTTTACTTGAGAATTTACAACGTGAAGATTTGACTGTAATAGAAGAAGCATTAGCATATAGGAATTTAATCGATGAATTAGGTTTAACCCAAGAAGAGCTTTCTAATAAGCTAGGTAAAAGTCGTTCACATATTGCTAATACGATGCGATTATTGAGTTTGCCAGAAGATGTCATTGTCTTCATTAGTAATGGGGAATTATCGATGGGGCATGGCAGAGCTTTATTAGGATTGAAAGACGACTCGCAATTAAAGCCGCTAATCGATAAGATACGTAAAAACAGTCTAAATGTACGCCAAGTTGAGAAGATTATCTCTGAATTAAACACAAAAAAACCAAAAAAGAAACAAAACAAAGAACCAAAAGATGTATTTATTACTGAAACAGAGGATAAATTACGTAATATTCTTGGCACGAATGTTCAAATACAAAAAAACAAACATAAAGGTAAAATTGAAATTGACTTTCATTCAAATGATGAATTAGAACGTTTCATTGAATTGCTAGAAAACTAGAAAAATCACTAGACTGACAAAGCTAATATAGTAGTCAGTCTTTTTACTTGAGAAATAAAGCTATTCGAATGATTTTATCATATTGAAGTAAATGTTCCACGTGGAACATTTACCTTAAAGCCCTTAAGTAAAGGGTGTTGTGACTGTAAAGTAAGCAATTTAAGACGGAATGCGAGGATAGCAACATGATATTACTAGGGACAATCGTTAATGTTATTAGCATCATAATAGGAAGCGTAGTTGGACTTTTCTTAACGAGAATACCGGAGAAATATAAAGAAACAATTATGCAGGGCATTTCGCTAACAGTTATCTTAATGGGGTTGCAGATGACATTTGAAACTAACTCAATAATTATTGTCTTATTGAGTATGTTATTCGGCGCAATTTTGGGAGAGTTATTACGCCTGGAACAATTATTGAACTCATTCGGTTACTGGATAGAGAGTAAATTTGCAAATCAAAGCAGTGATGTTAACATCGCACAAGCATTTGTGACAGCTTCCTTACTGTTTATTGTAGGAGCAATGGCAATCCTTGGTGCATTAGATAGTGGGTTAAGAGGGGATCATGAAATATTATATACAAAGTCTATTTTAGATGGTTTCGCTTCATTTGTACTATCAGCTACTTTAGGGTTTGGCGTAATTTTATCGATCATCCCGTTGGCAATCTATCAAGGTTCCATTGCATTACTAGCAAGTAAAATAGAAAAAGTGATACCAGAAGCAATATTTGACGCTTTGTTAGTTGAAATGACAGCAGTAGGTGGGTTATTAATTCTTGCAATTGGTTTTAATTTGTTAAAAGTAACGAATATTAGAGTAACAAATCTTTTACCTTCCTTATTAGTAGTAGGTATTCTATTGTATATTCAATCTTTTATATGAAAGCTTTCTGTTTTCATGATAATAATGTAACCAGCGATCTGTTTTAAATAGGATAGTTGCTAATTGAGCAGCCATATCATGAACCATAGATAATCTAGTGCTTTGTAAAACAGCATAATCCATTAATCCACCAACATTGACTACTCCAGTAAGGTAGGCATCACCAACAGGGGCCAAGGTCTTTTTTAAAGCGGATCCAGGCTGAATAGAACCGCTATTCATAAATAAATGACCTACGGAGCTGCTTTTGCCTAAAGAGGCATCAATTGCGATAATAAAGGGCTGTCTATATGTATGATAGATATGTTTTAGGCAGTCGTCCAAGTTAATAGCATGGACTGGTTCATGTAATGTACCATAAACGATTAACTGTCGCGGCTTCATTTTGGAAAAGAAGGTGCCTGTTAAAGGGCCGAGACTATCACCAGTAGAACGGTCTGTTCCAATGCATAATACAATAATTGGTGAGAAATAGGCGGGAAGGTATGTAATAAGCTTATCACTTATTGTTTTACTAGCCCGAACATTCGTATAGTGTATATCAATTTCTTTGCTATGATATTTTGATTCATTCATTATTAGTTTCCTCCAACATATTTTAAGCTAGTATACGTAGGAATCGTCGATAATATACATGTAAAACATTTTACAACATCATTTTCTTAATTTAGTATTATGAATGAAGGCTCTTTTAAATGGTGTTTATTTCATTATTAATGAGGAAATGGTAATAATAGGTACGAAAAGGATTTAATTAAAGGAAATTTTAAGTAGTTTGTAAGGAGGTAGGTCTTTTGGATTCATTTACAGAGTTATGGCAATCTATAAGCGGACCTGAAACATGGATATCATTAGGGAAAACAGTATTAAGATTACTTATCATTATATTTATGGCAGTAATTATTAATAAGATTGGAAAAGGAATTATCGAACGAACTTTTCAAGAAAGACGGCATTCGCCAATTCAATTATCAAATAGAAGAGAACAAACATTAAGTAAACTATTGAAAAGCGTCTTAATGTATCTAATTAGTTTTATCGTTATTGTGATGCTATTAGATACATTTGGTGTACCAGTGTCGACCTTACTGGCAGGGGCTGGAGTTGCTGGATTAGCAATTGGTTTTGGTGCTCAAAGTTTGGTAAAAGACGTTATATCTGGTTTCTTTATTATCTTTGAAGACCAATTTTCTGTTGGGGATTATATTTCGATTAATAATTTAGAAGGAACCGTAGAGGAAATCGGGCTAAGAACGACAAAAATCCAAAGTTGGACAGGGGAGCAACATGTTATTCCAAATGGTGATATTTCGATGGTCACAAATTATTCCATCCATAATGGAATATCTGTTGTTGAAATAAATATCCCATATGAAAATGATATTAAACAAGTAGAGGTTTTATTAGATGGGATTATTACTGGATTACCAAATAAATATGAAGAGTTTGTTGGTATTCCTGAAATAAATGGTGTAACGAATTTAGAGTTATCAAACTTTGTCATTCGTGTCATTGCTGAAACGTTGCCAGGAAGTCAATGGGCAGGGGAACGAATCATTCGTAAAGAAGTGAAGGATCAACTGTTTCAAGAAGGGATTGAAATACCTTCTCCGCGCATTGTTGTTTATTCACGTGATAGTCAAGAAGATGATAATCAAGTTAGAAAAGGGGCTAACTACTAATGGCAGATAAAGAGTTTGCAATGAATGATATTGTTGAAATGAAAAAGCAACATCCATGTGGTGCAAATAGATGGAAAATCATCCGCATGGGAATGGATGTTCGCATCAAGTGTCTTGCATGTGAACGCAGTGTGTTAATACCGAGAAGGGAATTTACAAAAAAACTAAAGAAAATCTTGGAAAAGGGTGAAAAAGCATAAATCAGTATGTATCAGCCTTCCAAACGAAAGTTTTGTATAGACAAAAAAGCTATTTTATATGGGGATAAGGATATAGAAAAGAAGATTTGATAAGTTGTTAGTTATAAGCAAACAGACTATAATAGGAGAAGTTCACATGAACGTTTATAATCCAAGGAGTGGAGCAATTACATGTCATTAACAGCAGGTATCGTTGGGCTTCCTAACGTAGGAAAATCAACATTATTTAATGCAATTACAAGAGCAGGTGCGGAGGCGGCAAACTATCCATTTTGTACAATCGATCCGAACGTTGGAATTGTTGAGGTTCCAGATGAGCGTTTAACTAAGTTAACAGAAGTTGTTAAGCCTAAGAAAACAATTCCAACAGCATTCGAATTTACGGATATCGCAGGTATTGTCAAAGGTGCAAATGAAGGGGAAGGTTTAGGTAACCAATTTTTATCCCATATTAGACAAGTAGATGCGATTTGCCAAGTTGTACGTTGTTTTGATGATGAGAATGTTACTCATGTATCAGGGAAGATTGATCCAATTGATGATATTGAAATAATTAATTTAGAATTAATTTTAGCTGACTTAGAGACAGTCAATCGTCGGTATGAACGGGCAGAAAAGTTAGCTAGGCAAAAAGATAAAGAAGCTGTACAAGAATTTAATGTCATGAAAAAGTTAAAAGAAGGGCTTGAAGCAGAAGTCCCAGCTCGTTCGATAGAATTATCAGAAGATGAACAAGGAATCGCAAATCAGCTTCACTTATTAACAGCGAAACCAATTTTATATGTTGCAAATGTGAGTGAAGATGAAATTGCTGATGCAAATAACAATGAATATGTACAAGTAGTACAGAAGTTTGCGGCAAAAGAAGGAGCAGAGGTTATTGTTGTTAGTGCCAAAATTGAAGAGGAAATCGCAGAACTAGACCAAGAAGAAAAGGAAATGTTCCTTGAAGAGTTAGGCATTGCTGATTCTGGTTTGGATTTACTAATTAGAGCATCATATAACTTATTAGGTTTTGCTACGTATTTTACAGCAGGAGAACAAGAAGTACGTGCTTGGACCTTCAAGAAAGGTATGAAAGCACCACAAGCAGCTGGCATTATTCATACAGATTTTGAGCGTGGTTTCATTCGTGCAGAAACGGTGTCTTATGACGATTTAATGGATGGTGGATCTATGTCACAAGCGCGGGATAATGGTAAGGTTCGTTTGGAAGGAAAGGAATATATCGTGAAAGATGGGGATGTTATTCATTTCCGCTTTAACGTTTAACGTAGAACGGTGTAAAGAAAGTTGTTATTTGTTAGAAATTTTGATATAATCTTTGTCTGTGGGTAATTAAATTAATTACTCCTTGCTCTGTCCGTGAGATGGAGCCGTATAGACCAAAAGGAGGTGTAGTGGATGACTAATTATGAGATTATGTATATCATCCGCCCAAACATTGAAGAAGAAGCACAGAAGGCGATTATTGAGCGCTTCAGTACTATTCTGACTGATAACGGGGCAACGATTGATAAAGTAAACGAGATGGGTTCACGCCGTCTTGCTTATGAAATAAATGATTATCGTGATGGATACTATGTTGTAGTAACTTTTAATGGCGGTGAAGATGCAGTAAACGAATTCGATCGTCAGGCGAAGTTTTCTGAAGATATTATTCGTCACACAGTGATTCGTTTAGACGAACAATAATAGGGAGGGATTCTAATGATGAATAGAGTCGTTTTAGTTGGAAGACTAACAAGAGATCCCGATTTACGTTATACGCCGAATGGAGTAGCGGTTGCTAATTTTAACATTGCTTGTAACCGACCTTTTAGAAATCAACAAGGAGAACAGGAAGCAGACTTTATTAATTGCGTCGTTTGGCGTAAAGCTGCGGAAAGCCTTGCGAACTTTATGAAGAAGGGTAGTATGATTGGTGTCGATGGAAGAGTTCAGACCCGTTCATATGAAGGACAAGATGGGAAAATGGTGTATGTAACAGAAGTGATGGCAGAGAGTGTTCAGTTCTTAGAACCAAAAGGAGCTTCCCAACAACAACAGCAAGGAGGCTATTCTGGTTATAATCAGAATGAGCAATTTCAGCAACCACAGCAACCACAAACCCAGCAACGACCATCACAACCGGTGGATCAATCTCAACAATCGAGAAATCCATTTCAAAATGATGGCGAACAAATCGATATTTCGGATGATGATTTACCTTTTTAGAGACTGAAATAAGATATGTTAATGGTAAAGTAAATAATGAACTTTAAATTGTAACTTTATAAAAAGATTGAATAAACAAGTCTTAAAGGAATTGGAGTGATTGAAATGAGACGTGGTCGTCCAAGACGTCGTAAAGTGTGTTATTTTACAGCGAACGGAATTACACATATCGACTATAAAGATGTTGACTTACTAAGAAGATTTATTTCTGAGCGTGGTAAGATTTTACCTCGCCGTGTAACTGGAACATCTGCAAAGTATCAAAGAAAATTAACAATTGCAATTAAGCGTGCTCGTGCAATGGCATTACTACCATTTGTAACAGAAGCATAATAAAAAAATCCTTTTCATTCTTGAAAAGGATTTTTACATTTTAACGTTGTTTTCGTTTAGGATAGATTAGTATAATCCTAATTAAAAGGTACAGTATGAACCCACTAGAAATTAATATAAAAAGTGTAGTTAGCGGGATGAAGAAAGATAGGATGGTGAAAGCTAAGAGTGGAATAGTTGTAGCAAAAGCAGTCATTTTCCACATCAAACCAAATTGTAACTTTCTTCCGATACCTTTCGCAATTAATGTACCCATATATGCAATGATGGATAATAGGCCAAAGACAATGACGACGATAATTAAATAGTAAAAAATAAAAAAGAAAATAAGCAAAAAGAATGTATGTAATTGTGAATCAGCATTATTGCTATTTGACAATATTTGTTCTACTAAGCCTGGTATAGAAGCAATTGCTAATAATAAAAACATATAAATAACAACGATATCCATACCAATTCGATTTAAAGCAAAAACAGCTTCTCGTTTTGGTAATTTTAGACTTTGGATACATGTATTCCAAAATACTTTCATTTTCATTCTTCCCTTTAAGTTGATAGTGTCTACTTCAAATTACTATACCACGTTTCGTTCAGAAGAAGTTAAAAATAGTCCTCATTATTAAGCTAGGGTAGAATAGCCTTCAATAACAATCAAGCAAGAAATCTGCTATTATATTAACAGGAAAGTATTAAAATATTGAGGTGCGAATAATGAGTAAATCAAACAAAATAACAGAGGCTGCACTTTTAACTTCTGCTTATATTATTTTATTATTAATTTCAGTGTATATTCCTTTAATAGGAACATTTACATTTTTCGCCTTACCAATTCCATTCATTATGTATACAGCAAAGTATAATTGGCAGCCTGCACTAATGATGTTTATCGCTGCTGGTCTATTATCATTCATATTTGCAACACTTTTTTCACTGCCAATGACTTTATTAATGGCAATTGGTGGTATAATGATAGGTACAGCAATTTATGAAAAAAAATCTGCTTATGAAACGTGGGCAAGAGGGGCGGTTGGCTTCGTTGTCGGTCTTATTGGCGTATTTTTAATTATTCAATTTTTATTTAATATAAATATATATGATGAAATTGATACGGTATTTGCGGAAATGATGAATATCATGCAAACAACTTCAGATCAGTTGGGTATGGGCGATGAACTAAACGAGCAGTTAGAGCCAATTGCAGAACAAATGGATTTACTTAAAGACCTTATCCCTGCTAGCATGGCAATTATTAGTATATTAATGGCATTTGTCGCACAATGGCTCAGTTATAAAATATTGAATCGAATTGATCGACGCTCATTATATTTCCCATCATTTACTTCATTTAATTTACCAGTATCACTTATTTGGCTGTATTTTATCGCATTATTACTTTCGTTTTTTGTCACAGATACAGAAAGCGGAATTTACATTGTAGTAATGAACGTTGTTACGTTATCAATGCTATTACTGATGATTCAAGGCTTCTCGTTTATTTTCTTCTATGCTGAACATAAGAAGCTTTCTAAGGCAATACCAATTGTTATAGTGATTGTCACATTTTTAATTCCAGGTATTTTCTTTTTGCTCATTCGAATTCTTGGTATAATTGATTTAGGATATTCATTGAAAAAACGAATTGCTAATAAGCGAACCTAAGGTTATATTGATTCGTTCTGGGGGAGTGTCACATTTTGAACCATTTAGATAGAACAAGCGTCATTAAAAAGCATTTATGGGCACTATTTGTGCTTACTTTTCTAATTATTTGTGTGCTTATTTATTACCAATGGATAATTGGAATCATTGCAACAATAACCTTTATTCTTGTATGTAATAATATATGGAAAAAAGAGCAACAAATAAAAGAAAAGCAACTTAGTTATGTTAAGAAAGTAACCTATCAAATAGGGCAAGCTGGAGAAGCAGTGTTTAAAGAAATTCCATTCGGGATCATTATTTATAATGATCAATATGTAATGGAATGGGTAAATCCTTATTTGGAAAAGTTGTATCCCGAAAAGAAATTGACAGAGCAATCAGTAACAACTATATCGGATGAATTACTTGCCGATATTAAAAGCGATAAGGAATATGCTTGGTTACACATAAATGATTGGTTTTTCCATGCAAAGATAGACCGTGAAAATCAGACAATTTATTTATTTGATCGAACGAATGAAAAGCAACTCGAACAAGATTACTATAATGAACAAGTAGTATTAGCAAATATATATTTAGATAACTATGAGGAAATATCCCGTAACCTAAGTGATAATGTGAAGAGTCAGTTGAATTCACGAATTACAGCCGTTTTAAATGCTTGGGCGGATGATTATGACTTTTATTTAAAAAGAACATCTCAGGATCGATTTATGGGTGTTTTAACACAAGAAACATTGAATTTACTAGAGAAATCTCGTTTTGAAATATTGGATGAGATCAGAAAAATAACGATCGAAGAAGCACAAAGAAATCCAATCACATTAAGTATCGGGATTGGGAATGGAAATATCCCTATTCCAGAATTAGCACAGGTAGCGCAATCGAGTTTAGACTTGGCACTAGGCCGAGGTGGAGATCAAATTGCTATCCGTGATGAAACAGGGAAAGTTCGGTTCTATGGCGGAAAAACAAATCCAATGGAAAAACGAACACGTGTTAGAGCAAGAGTTATTTCTCATGCCTTAATAGAGTTAGTTAAAGAAAGTGATAATGTCATTATTATGGGACATAAATCACCAGATATGGATTCATTAGGAGCCTCCATAGGTGTCTTGAATATTGCGAAATCAAATGAGGTCGAAGGATACATTGTCTTTGATGAAAAAGACGTATTAACAGGAATTTCCCGTGTGATAGATAAAGTAAAACAGGAAGAGAGCTTATGGAAACATTTTATTGGTCCAGAAGAGGCGGAGGCCATTTTTACGAGTCGCAGTTTGATCGTTGTTGTAGATACACATCGACCAGGACTTGTTGCACATGAAACACTCGTGCATAGAGCAGAACATAAGGTAGTCATTGATCACCATCGCCGTGGGGAGGATTTCATTCAGAATCCAACCTTGGTTTATATGGAACCATATGCAAGTTCTACTTCGGAATTAGTAACGGAATTAATTGAGTATCAACCACGTAAAAAGAAACTATCAACAATAGAAGCGACAGCATTATTATCAGGAATTATTGTCGATACGAAAAGTTTTGCTTTACGGACAGGTTCACGTACATTTGATGCGGCATCTTATTTACGTTCTAAAGGGGCAGATCCTTCCCTCATACAGGAGTTTTTAAAAGAAGATTTGTCGATGCTTATTAAACGTAACAAACTAATTGAATCGGCTTATATTTATCGGGATACGATTGCAGTCGCAAAAGCGGATGAAGGTTTGTACAATCAAATTATGATTGCACAAGCTGCAGATACATTACTTACAGTTGATGATGTGACAGCGTCATTTGCCATTGCGTTACGGGGTGAAAATACTGTATCGATCAGTGCTCGTTCATTAGGTGAAGTGAATGTACAGTTAATTATGGAGGAAATGGGTGGTGGTGGTCATTTAACAAACGCCGCTACCCAAATAAAAGATACATCTATTGAAGAAGTAGAAGCAAAGTTAAAAGAAGAAATTGAACGATATTTTGAAGGGAGAACTTAACATGAAAGTAATCTTTTTAAAGGATGTAAAAGGTAAAGGAACAAAAGGGGAAGTAAAGAACGTTTCGACAGGGTATGCTAATAATTACTTATTAAAAAATAAGTTAGCAGAGGAAGCTACACCTGGAAATTTACGAAAATTAAAAGCACAGAATCAGAAGATAGCGGATCAAGAGGCGGATGAGAAAGCAGCAGCTGAAAAGGTAAAAGAGGCATTAGCTAGTATTTCCGTACAAATTAAAGCGAAATCTGGTGAAGATGGGCGTTTATTCGGTTCAATTACTAGTAAGCAAATCGCGGAATCACTGAAAAAGGACCATCAAGAAACTGTTGATCGCCGTAAAATTGAATTGAAAGATCCGATTAGAACACTAGGACATGTAGATGTACCGGTAAAATTACATCATGCTGTAACAGGAACAATTCATGTTCATGTTGTGGAAGAGTAATTTAATGGATAGCAAAGAGATTTATTCGACGTTGTCATGTCGTTTGTTACACTAGCTATCATTACGCTAGTAAGGAGGTATATTGGATGAATGAAAGAATCCCACCACATAATATAGAAGCAGAGCAAGCAGTCATTGGTGCTGTATTTTTAGAACCAGATGCCTTCTCTACAGCGGCTGAACGTCTCACCCCTGCAGATTTTTACCGCGCGAGTCATCAAGTGATTTTTGAGGCAATGTTTTCATTGTTTGAAAAGGGTGAGCCAATTGATATTGTGACAGTTACAACCTTTTTGGCAAACTCGGATAAATTAGATATTGCAGGCAGTGTCACGTACTTAACCGATATCGCTGGGAGTGTACCTACTGCAGCAAATATTAGTTACTATAGTAAAATCGTGGAAGAAAAAGCATTGCTACGACGTCTAATTCATACAGCAACAAACATAGTGACGGAAACATTTGCTAAAGAAGATGAAGTATCAGAAGTATTAGATGAAGCAGAACGTAGTATATTAGAGGTTTCTAGTCGTCAAAATGCGAGCGCATTTAAGCCGATTAAAGATGTATTAATTGATGTCTACGATAATATTGAACAATTACATAATGCAAAAAGTGATGTAACAGGGATTCCAACAGGATATCGTGACCTCGATCGAATGACTTCTGGTTTCCAACGAAATGATTTAATCATTATTGCTGCCCGTCCATCTATGGGGAAAACAGCATTTGCATTAAATATCGCTCAAAATGTGGCGATTAATACGAGTGAAAATGTAGCAATTTTTAGTTTAGAGATGGGTGCAGATCAATTAGTACAAAGAATGTTATGTGCGGAAGGAAATATTGATTCCCAGCGACTTAGAACAGGTAAACTAGAACAAGAAGATTGGGGAAAACTAACGATGGCGATGGGTAGTCTATCACATGCGGGTATCTACATTGATGATTCTCCAGGAATCCGCGTTAGTGATATAAGGTC
Organism: Pseudogracilibacillus sp.; assembly: GCA_026169505.1. Lineage (GTDB taxonomy): Bacteria > Bacillota > Bacilli > Bacillales > Amphibacillaceae > Pseudogracilibacillus. The sequence continues at coordinate 7,124 of JAPFCO010000210.1, read as the reverse complement.
GAAATGTCGTCGTTTAAAACAAGAACACGGCCTAGGCATGATTATTATTGACTATTTACAACTAATCCAAGGTAGTGTGAATTCTCAAGATAATCGTCAGCAAGAAGTGTCGGAAATATCGCGTTCTTTAAAAGGTTTAGCAAGGGAATTAGAAGTACCACTTATTGCGTTATCGCAATTATCCCGTGGGGTAGAGTCACGTCAAGATAAACGGCCAATGATGTCGGACTTACGTGAATCCGGAAGTATTGAGCAAGATGCTGATATTGTTGGTTTCCTATATCGTGATGATTATTATGAGTCTGAAACGGAAAATACGAATATAGAGATCATTTTAGCGAAACAACGTAATGGTCCAACAGGGACGGTAGAGCTAGCTTTTGTAAAGGAATATAATAAGTTTGTTGATTTAGATTTCAGATATGACGATAGTCAAGCACCACCACCGATACCAGTTTAATAATAGCGAATGACAATATAATAAGTGTATGTAAAAACGAACATTAACAAGTTGTAAGACTTAAATGTTCGTCTTTTGATTGACTTACACGAATATACTTGGTACACTAACAAATGTAATTTATGAAAACTAAAAAATAATTTTAAAAAATTTGTGGAGGTGCACTATGTCCTCAGTAGTTGTAGTTGGTACGCAGTGGGGGGACGAGGGAAAAGGTAAAATTACCGATTTTCTATCCCAAAATGCAGAAGTTGTAGCACGATATCAAGGTGGTAATAATGCTGGACATACAATCGTTTTCGATGATGTTACGTATAAATTACACTTAATTCCTTCAGGGATTTTCTTTCCTGATAAAATTGCTGTGTTAGGAAATGGAATGGTCATTGATCCAAAAGCATTTTTAGAAGAAGTGAAATATATTCAAGATAAAGGTTTTTCTACAGAGAACTTACGGGTGAGTAATCGTGCACACGTTATTTTACCATATCATTTAAAATTAGATATCCTTCAAGAAGAAGAGAAGGGTGTTCTTAAAATTGGAACTACGAAAAAGGGAATAGGCCCTGCCTATATGGATAAAGCATCCCGTGGTGGAATTCGTATTGCTGACTTACTTGATAAGGAAACATTCACGGAGAAGCTGAAACAAAATTTACAAGAGAAAAATCGCTTACTTGAAAAGGTATATGAAGTAGAGCCTTTCGATATAGATGATATTTTAGAAGAGTATTATGAATATGGCCAACAAATGGCGAAATATGTTTGTGATACTTCTGTTGTTTTAAATGATGCACTTGACGCAGGTCGTCGTGTATTATTTGAAGGTGCCCAAGGGGTTATGTTGGATATTGACCAAGGTACATATCCATTTGTTACATCTTCGAATCCAGTTGCTGGAGGGGTAACGATTGGTTCTGGTGTAGGACCATCAAAAATATCTACAGTTGTCGGTGTGTCGAAAGCTTACACGACACGTGTAGGAGATGGACCATTTACAACGGAATTAACAGATGAAATTGGTGATCAGATTCGTGAAGTTGGTCGTGAATATGGTACGACAACTGGTCGCCCACGCCGTGTAGGTTGGTTTGATAGTGTCGTTGTACGCCATGCACGACGTGTTAGTGGTATTACGGATTTATCATTAAACTCTCTTGATGTCTTAACAGGCATTGAGAAGCTAAAAATTTGTGTTGCTTATAAATATAAAGGCGAACTTATTGAAGAGTTCCCTGCGAATTTAAATGTTCTAGCTCAGTGTGAGCCTGTTTATGAGGAATTGCCAGGGTGGACGGAAGATATTACTCATGTGAAGAGTCTACATGAGCTTCCTGAAAATGCACGTCATTATTTAGAAAGAATTGCCCAACTAACAGAGATTCCTTTATCAATTTTCTCTGTTGGACCAGATCGTACACAAACAAATGTTGTAAAAAGCGTTTATCGCTAATCAATTAATAATAGAAGCTCTTTTCACTCATGCTGATACCATGGGTGAAAAGAGCTTTTTGGACTTTTGAGTGTACTCATTTATTTGTAATGAATTGCTTTTATATCTTATTCTTTTTTAAGAAAACAATGCAGAAGAAGGACAATTCACTTGAAATACGTTAAAATGAAGAGACTAAACCAATTGTAAATAAAAGTTAGTTTGAATATAGATTATAATCAATGGAAAGTAGGAGATTTAGAGATGAGTTTAAAAGTATTAGTAGTAGACGATGAGAAGCCAATTGCAGATATATTGAAGTTTAATTTAGAAAAAGAAAGTTATGAAGTGATTGTAGCACATAATGGGGATGACGCAATTGAGCTAGCACTTAAAGAAGATCCAGATTTAATTTTGTTAGACATTATGCTACCAGGAAAAGATGGTAATGAAGTATGTCGGGAAATTCGCAAAACAAAAACAATGCCTATTATTATGTTAACAGCAAAAGATGATGAAATTGATAAAGTGCTTGGTTTAGAACTCGGGGCAGATGATTATGTAACAAAGCCGTTTAGTAATCGCGAACTAATTGCTCGTGTAAAGGCAAATTTACGTAGACAACAACAAGTAGGTGAAGACTCGGAGACGGCGAATAAGGATATTCATATTTCGAATATAACGATTCACCCAGAAGCATACAGTGTGTCTCGTGATGGAGAACATATTGATTTAACCCACCGTGAGTTTGAGCTATTTCATTATTTAGCACGTCATATTGGTCAAGTAATGACGCGAGAGGATTTACTTGAAACGGTATGGGGCTATGATTATTTTGGAGATGTGCGTACAGTAGATGTGACAGTCCGTCGCTTAAGGGAGAAAATTGAAATCGACCCTAGTAATCCAATGTGGATTGTAACACGTCGAGGAGTAGGGTATTATTTGCGTAGTCCAGACGAGGAGTAATTTTATATGAAAAAAGTCGGTTTTTTCCGTTCTATTCAATTAAAATTTATTATTATTTATATTTTATTATTAGTTATTGCTGTGCAAGTGATCGGCTCTTATGTGGCTCGGGAATTAGAAGCAGAATTGCTTGATAATTTTAAAGAATCGACGAACGATCGAATTGATTTATTAACGTATAATATGGAAGAAGCATTTACTAAAGAAAGAACAGAAGATCCAGAGGAGTTAACATTACAAGAAGAAGTCCAAAATATTGTGGCAGATGTTGATGGTTCTGGAGCATCGAATATTCAAGTGTTAAATAATCAAGGTAGAGTGCTCGGAACGAATGATTTTCTAAATCAAGATGCGATTGGAAAAAAAATTACCGAGCCAATTGTTCAACGGTCTATTAAATTTCGAACGTCACTCGACAGTACTTTATTAAATCAAAAAACAGGGGAACGTATCTTTGTACGAGTTGAGCCAATTCTTGATAGGGAACAAAATGTGCAAGGTGTTATTTATTTAGAGACATCTTTAGAAAATGTGTATGGTCAATTGGCAGATATTAATGAGATCTTTTTAAAAGGTTCCGTCATTGCACTGATTGTATCGGTATTAATAGGGATTTTAGTTGCTCGGGCTATTACGAAGCCAATTGTTGAAATGCGTCGGCAAGCACAAACGATGGCAAGGGGAGACTTTACACAAAAAGTCCAAGTGTATGGTAATGATGAAATCAGTCAACTCGCTGTGACTTTCAACCATTTAAATGATCGTTTGAAACACTCGATGGCATCAGTTGAACAAGAGCAACGAAAACTAAGCTCTGTATTAGAAAATATGTCAGAAGGTGTTATTGCGACAGATAAGCATGGAGAAATAACGCTAACAAACGAAGCGGCGGGAAGGTTGTTTAATAAAAGTCCTTTGAGCCTGATTAGTAAAGACTTATTAAAAATATTAGAATTAGAAGAAAAAGTAGAAGATATTATTCAATTACAAGAGAGTGACTCTATCGTGTTAGATTTTAGTAATCACGAGGAGATTTTTTTCGTGCGAGCTAATTTTTCGGCTATTTATGATGATGATCGATTTAAAACGCCGAGCGGTTTAATAGCAGTATTAAGTGATGTAACGGAAGATGAAAGAGTTGAACGAGAGCGACGGGAATTCGTATCAAATGTGTCCCATGAATTGCGCACTCCATTAACATCATTAAATAGTTATACAGAAGCATTGCTTGATGGTGCTTGGAAAGATCCAGTAATAGCACCAAAGTTTTTGGAAGTGACACAAAATGAAACTGAACGAATGATTCGGATGGTGAATGACTTATTACAATTATCACGGGTAGATAGTAAGGAAATGTCATTAAATCGGGAAAATATCGATTTTAATGAGTTTTTCAATATGATTATTGATCGATTTGAAATGAATACAAAAGACGGCAATCTTGTGTTCCATCGTGATATTCCAACACAAGCATTTCCTGTCTGGATGGATAAAGACCGAATGACTCAAGTAATAGATAATATTCTTTCTAACGCTGTAAAATATTCCCCAGACGGTGGTAAGATCACGTGTAAAGTGGAACGACAAATTAGGCAAATTGTCATCAGTGTGAAAGATGAAGGAATAGGGATTGAATATGACCAACTTGATAAAATATTTGATCGTTTTTACCGAGTTGATCGTGCAAGAACACGTGAATTAGGTGGAACAGGTTTAGGCCTTGCGATCACTAGAGAAATGATTGAAGCGCATTATGGGAGAATTTGGGCTAACAGTATAGAAGGTAAGGGAACAACGATTCACATAACCCTACCGCTAATGAATGAGAAGCGGAGGCGAGAACAATGAAGTATGAAACAATAAAATCCTTTGTTTTAGTCGTATTAGTTGGGGTTAGCTTTCTTTTGTCCGTTATTTTATGGACGTATCAGCCTAAGTATGATCAGTTTTATGATACGAGCTATGTCAATGAAGTGGATGTTGGTGGCGAGGAAAAGACGAAAAACGAATTGATCGAACCAAAAAGTGTTATTTTTCATCATGGAGAGACTATTTCAGGTTTTAGTAAACCATTAGATCGTCAACGTTTCTTTAAAGAGCTTGCTTCATGGGTTTTATATGATTATAACGAATCGGATGCACAAGCTAAACCAGATTCAGACCATATGATAGAGGTTGTCTTACCTACCGCTATCCCAGCCGATTTAATTACAAATTTATTTACCTTTAATGATCAAATATATGCACCAAACTGGTCGTTTGATCGTGTTTATATAATGTTAGATACGATTAACCACGTATCAGAACTAGTTATTATTTCGGCAGATAATCGCAAACAAATCACAGCAACAATTGAAAAGTCAGAAACATATTATGAATTACTATCCTATCTGGAGGATGAAACGGAAATCACGCAGGAATTTATTCCATTTGATAATGAAAGTGACATACTCTATCTACCTAAAGATATGGCTGGTCTGTCAAAGAAGACCTTTATAGCGACAACAATTGAGCCGGAGTTATTCGTCAATGCGCTTTTTGCTTCGCCATCTGTTGTCACATCGAATATGAATGAAGCATATTTCACGGACGGACAAAGAGGTATGAGTATTGTACAAGATGGTCGGCGTTTAGAATATATAAATCCAATCCAGATAAGTTCTGATGAAGTAGATCTGGTTGATTTAATCGATAATAGTATCAATAATATTAATGAGCATCAAGGTTGGACGAACGATTATCTATTGGATCGTCTTGCTGATACGTCAAACTTAGTTAGGTATCGCATGTATTATGAAGGATTTCCAACATTTGATCATAACCAATTAACGACGATTGAACAAAGGTGGCGTGATCAAGAGTTATATCAATACATTAGACCCCTGGTGTCGATTGGTAACTTACTTAACTCATCGACAAAGACATTACCATCAGGCGAGGAAGTAATAGCAACGATAAAGAATTCAGATACATTATTAGCTGAAGATATTAAAGATATTCGAATCGGATATACGATGCAGTATGTAGAGGATGCGTACAGTTTAACGTTAGATCCTGAATGGTATATATTATATCAAGGTGATTGGATCAAATATAATGCGATTGATTTTGAGCAATCTGCACAGAAAAAAGGAGGGGATTAATCGATGCATTGGAGTCAAATCAAATCATTATTAATCCTCAGTTTCTTTATTTTAGATATCTATTTGTTTGCACAGTTTTTAGAGAAGAAAGAACAAGCAGATATTGGGGTACTAGAACATCAATCATCAACAGTTGAAGAACAATTAGCTGCAGAATCAATTACGTTCAAAGATTTACCTGAAGAGGAATATGAGGAAACGTTTATTTCGGTTGAACAACATCTTTTTAAAGCATCTGTTTTAAAAAAGGATAAGCCAAAAATAGCACAAGATGCTTCGATTATAAATGGCTCTATTATTGCCTCTAAATTAGAGAAACCAAAAAAAGTCGGGGATAAATCTGCTGAAGAAATAACAGAAATATTTAATGATTTCGCCCATTATCCAGAAGAATATAAGTATTGGAATTGGAATGAAGAATATAATGTATTAATTTTTTTCCAAAGTAAAATGGATCGACCTGTCTACTATAATCAAAACGGAGTCGTTCTTGCCTTTTTGAATAATAAAAATGAAATTACGAGTTATGTGCAAACAATGTTAGGGGAAACCGAATCATTAGCTGATAAACGACAATTAATTAAACCGTTAACAGCGATAGAGAAAGTTTACGAAGAAGGCGAATTATATCCGGGTGATGAAATATCGAAAGTCAGTATTGGTTTTCATACGAGAGTACCGTTTGAAGGTGGTGTGCAAGTATTTGCACCGACGTGGAAAGTAGATGTGAACGGAGAGACAGATTACTTCGTTAATGCGATCGAAGGATTTATATTTTCGACAGAAGAAGAGGAATTTATTAGTGAAGTCATTGAATCAATCGTTGATAAGACTGATGTCACAGGAGAGACAGATTCCCCCTTACGTGATATTACAGACGATTTAAAAAAGAGATTAGATTAAACATCGGGGTGAAGGAGAAATGGCCATGCGCTTTAGCGTATTAGCTTCAGGAAGTACGGGTAATGCTTTTTATATTGAAACAGACAAGACAAAGTTATTAGTGGATGCAGGTCTAAGCGGAAAACAAATCGATCGCTTATTTACAGAAGTTGCTGCAGATCCAAAGGAATTAGATGGAATATTAGTGACACATGAACATACGGATCATATTAAAGGG
>JAPFCO010000279.1 GCA_026169505.1 Pseudogracilibacillus sp. | reverse complement strand
GTTGCGATGGAAGCGGGACTATCTTTTCTAGGATTGGGAGATCCGACTCGAATTACTTTAGGTACGATGCTGCAAAATTCATTTAGTAATGACGTAGCGTTCTTAACAGGTCAATGGAAATGGACGGTTCTTCCACCGACGCTTGTGTTAATCCTCATGTCGATCTGTTTAGCAGTGTTGAGTGAGTCAATCCATATGAAGCAGAAACAAGTATGGAGTAAGAAAAGACGTATAGATAATAAGTTTGTTAAGAAACAAAAAGTTATTCAAAACAATACAGGTAAATCACTACTTACTGTGCAGAACCTCTGTGTTAATTATGGGGACGAAGAAGTACTGAAAGATGTTTCTATATCATTGCAGAAGGGTGAAATTACCGCTTTATTAGGCTCATCTGGTGCTGGGAAAACTACTTTTGCAAGCTCAATATTAGGAATGATACCTACAGAAAACATAAGCGGACAGATTTATTATAAACAGGATAACTTATTGGAGCTTCCTTATGCAGAGATTAAAAAAATCAGATGGTTTAATATATCAATGATTTTCCAAGATCCAAGGCGCTCCTTAAATCCACTCATTAAAGTCGGTAAGCAACTAAGGGAAGTATTTATAGAACATGAACAAATGACGAAAGAAGAGGCATTAGGAAAGTCAATTGAGCTAATCGAGTTGGTAGGATTAGAACCAGAACTGATAGAAAGCTACCCACATGAGTTAAGTGGTGGAATGTGTAGTCGAATTTTAATTGCGATGGCATTAGCTAACAAACCAGACTTGATCATTGCTGATGAACCTACAGCTTCACTGGACTGGATAACGAGGAAAGACATACTTGATTTACTACAAGAAAACGTAAGAAGGCTTGATATGTCACTACTTTTTATTACACATGATATTGAAATTGTTGCTGAAATTGCAGATCATGTCATTGTCTTGAAAGAAGGAGCAGTTATCGAAGATTGCCCTGTAATGGAATGGTTTGAAAAACCTAAAACAGCATACAGTCAACAGTATATCGATGCAGCCTATTATAATAACCCTAGTAAAGAGGAGGAAGCAACATATTAGAAATAAAGTGTTTGTCAAAAACGTTTGAACGAAATGGTTCCTCAAAAAATGTGCTGAAAGACATTCATTTAGGGATTAGAAAAGGTGAAATTCATGCACTTATCGGAGAAAGTGGTTCCGGTAAATCGACTCTTGCAGAAATTATTGCCGGTTTACAAGAAGCAAGCGAAGGGAAAGTTGTTTTCTTAGATGATCACCAACAGATGGATGTTCAAATGATCTTTCAAAATCCAGATCGTTCTTTAAATCCAAAGATGAAAAATGTAGACATTGTAACAGAGCGATTAATCATCGAAAAGATAACAAAGCAAGCAAGAATGAATCGAGCAAAAGAGCTTTTCGCATTAGTAAATTTACCTGAAGATGCGTTAGATAAATATCCGAATCAACTTTCTGGAGGACAGAAGCAACGTGTAGCGATTGCAAGAGCTTTGACAGTTAATCCGAGATTACTTATTGCTGATGAAATTACATCCGCATTAGATCCGATTACATCGTTAGAAGTATTGAAGCTATTAAAAGGACTTGCAAGCAAATATGGATATAGTGTGTTATATATTACACATCATATTCAATCGTTAAAAAATTTCGCCGATTGTTATAGTGTTATTTATCAAGGTGGAATCATAGATTCAGGTCCGATAGAACAATTATTTATAAGTCCTAAAGCATCATATACAAAAGAATTGATGGGGGCACAACTCGCATTAGCTCCTAAAATTCGTCATAAATAATATGTAAGGAAGTGATTGTATGAACGAGATTGCATTGATTGATTCAGGCTGTTATTTTGGGAAAAACACCTATCGTTCGGATGAATTCCATCAAAAATTTGATCTAATTTGGTTGTATGATTTTCCTGCGATTGATTTAACGCTTTATAAGGGAGTTATTATTCCAACTGCAATTGATGAAGAGTTTTTATTTAGATATCGAAAAAAACTTGAAAAATATTTAGATAATGGTGGTATCATTTGTTCCTTTGCACAGAACTTCTTAACGTGGTTACCGGGAAATTCTTTATGGAAACCTTCAGAAATCCCATTTAAAGATCGTACTATTTTTAAAAGTAACGATCACCCTATATTTATGGGTGTGGATGAATATGATCTCAATTACAGAGGCGGGGTAAAAGGGTTCTTTTCGCGAGGATTTTTTGAGGAACCTGTAGGAGCAGAAGTATTACTGCATGATAATGAACATCGAACAGTATTATATATTGATCGTACAACAACGAATGGTATAATTCTTTCTGGTGCAGGCAGTGACTTAGTTAGTTTTGGTGTTGGCTCGAATAATACGTCGGAGTTATTAGTACCTCAGCTACTTGATTGGATTTTGCAAGAAGCTCATGGAGAGAAGGGTAATCAATGAAAACAGCTATTTTATATAATGGTATTAGTCATCACCACTTGTTTTTTACATACGATCATGGAAAATATCAAAAAAAGTTTGATGAGATTATATATTTTTTAGATTTACC
>JAPFCO010000260.1 GCA_026169505.1 Pseudogracilibacillus sp. | reverse complement strand
GCATATGCGTATGAACAAGCGACAAATCATCATAAAAAGCGTCCAACTATCGGGGGTGCTAACGAATGAAATATGAAACAGTAATCGGATTAGAAGTCCATGTTGAACTAAAAACAGAATCAAAAATATTCTCCTCAAGCCCAAATGCGTTCGGGAGTGAACCAAACGCGAACATTAGTCCAAAAGATTTAGGGTATCCAGGAACATTACCAGTATTGAATGAAGAAGTTGTCAATTTTGGAATGAAAGCAGCAATGGCACTAAATTGTGAGATTGCCACAGAAACAATTTTTGACCGGAAGCATTATTTTTATCCGGATAATCCAGCAGCTTACCAAATCTCTCAAGATAAACAGCCAATCGGAGAGCATGGTTGGGTTGAGATTGAAGTGGATGGTAAGAAAAAGAAAATTGGTATCGAACGAATTCATTTGGAAGAAGATGCAGGGAAGTTAACACACGCACCTGATGGATCACTCGTTGACTATAATCGTCAAGGAACACCATTAATTGAAATTGTATCTGATCCAGATATCCGAACACCAGAAGAAGCATATGCTTATTTAGAAAAAATAAAGAGCATTATTCAATATACTGGTGTATCCGATGTTCGCATGGAAGAAGGCTCCTTACGTTGTGATGCGAATATTTCACTACGTCCTGTTGGACAAGAGGAATTTGGTACGAAAACAGAATTGAAAAACTTGAACTCCTTCGCATTTGTTCGAAGTGGACTTGAATATGAAGAAGTTCGTCAAGAAAAAGTATTGTCAACTGGCGGAATCATTGAACAAGAAACACGTCGTTATGATGATAAAACAAAAAAGACGATTTTAATGCGAATCAAAGGGGATGCAGACGATTATCGTTTTTTCCCAGATCCAGACATTGTTCCACTTCATATTGATGAAGATTGGAAAGAGCGTATCCGCCAAGAAATTCCTGAACTACCAGATGCAAGAAAGCAACGTTATATAGATGAAATGGATCTATCGACTTATGATGCAGGTGTCTTAACAGCGACGAAAGAAATGGCTGACTTCTTTGAAAACACGATTAATCTTGGTGCTGATGGAAAGTTAACAGCAAACTGGTTAATGGGTGATTTATCAGCTTATATGAATAAGCATTTAAAAGAACTCCATGATTTAGCAATTACACCAGCAGGACTAGCTAAAATGATTAAGCTAATAGAAGATGGTACTATTTCATCAAAAATAGCAAAAGAAGTCTTTGCTGAACTTGTTGAAAATGGTGGCGATCCAGAGAAATTCGTCAAAGATAAAGGATTAGTCCAAATTTCAGATGAAGGACAGCTTCAAGAAATTATTGGTAAAGTACTAGATGAAAATGAACAATCTGTTCTTGATTTTAAAGAAGGAAAAGGGCGCGCTCTTGGCTTCTTAGTTGGACAAACGATGAAAGCAACTCAAGGTCAAGCAAACCCACAAATGGTTAATAAAATACTAAAAGAAGAAATAGAGAAACGCTAAATTACTAATTGTATGACTACTGCTCAATGGGTAGTAGTCTTCCTTTATTATTATTTAGTAGGAAGAAACGATGTAAGGCAATTATTTATGCCAATGATCGTACTCGTGATGGTTTTTCAGAGGAGGTCTTCTTTTTGAAAAGGGCAAGAATAATTTACAATCCAACATCAGGTCGTGAAACATTTCGACGGGAACTAGCGAAAGTGTTAGAGCGATTTGAAGAAGCAGGTTATGAAACATCTGCACATGCGACAACTGGCGAAGGAGACGCTACAAATGCAGCTAGAATCGCCGTGGAACGCCGTTATGATTTGATCGTTGTAGCCGGTGGTGACGGGACGATTAATGAAGTTGTTCATGGCATTGCTGAAGCTGAATTCAGACCCGAAATTGGAATTATTCCAGCAGGGACAACGAATGATTTTGCACGTGCATTAGCAATTCCACGTGATATTAATAAAGCGGTCGGTATTATTTTAAATGACAATCATCCAAAAGCGCTTGATATTGGTAAAGTAAACGATCAATATTTCATCAATATCGCTGGTGGCGGAGACTTAACGGAATTAACGTATGATGTACCAATCAAAATGAAATCAGCAATGGGACAACTTGCTTATTATATTAAAGGCATTGAAATGCTACCATTTTTAAAACCAGTTACAACAAGAATCGAATATGATGACAAAGTGTTTGAAGGCGATATTATGTTGTTTTTAATTGCTAATACAAATTCTGTTGGTGGTTTTGAAAAATTAGCCCCAGATGCTTTAATTGATGATGGATATTTTGATTTGTTAATTTTGAAGAAAACAAATTTACCTGAGTTTTTACGTATTGCTACAGCAGGTATTCGTGGAACACATTTGGAAGATGAAAATTTGTTGTACACACAGGCGAAACGAATCAAAGTGACACCGAAAGAAAAAATGTTGTTAAATATCGATGGGGAATATGGCGGAGAACTTCCAGGAGAGATCATTAACTTACAGCAACATATCAAATTTTACGTCAGCAACGAGTTCTTAACGAAAGAATTAGAAACGAAAAGGAACCTCTTGCAACTTGAAGAAGGGTCCGAATAACATAGACAAGCTTGTAGAGCGTGGGATACTTTACAGGCTTTTTTTATTTGGGGAGATAGGTTGGTGTGCTTGTAGGTGTAGTAATCGCTCATTCGACCATTTCATCGCTCATGCTTGTCATGTATTCATCCTCTACATTGATAAGGTGCCTAGGGTAGATAATTTTAAAAGAGCGCATTATCCCATTTTTAATAATTTCTAATGTAATCCTTTATTTCACTCCGAATTTTACTTCCTTTATCCTTAATGTCTCCCGACTACATGTCAATGTATTATGGTAATTCTTTATATCGAAGTTCATTTATATCATACAATATTACAATGATTAATTTATAAAAGTTTAAGCATATGATAAGCTGTACCCATGTATAATGAATGAATCTGTATGGAGGTTACACCATGAATCTATTTAAAATGGAGAAGTTATTAGCTATTAATAAAGTATTAACTGAGTCATTACAATTAGAAGAAGTTTTGCAG
>JAPFCO010000325.1 GCA_026169505.1 Pseudogracilibacillus sp. | reverse complement strand
TTTGCAATTATTATGTTTAACATTATAGTTGTAAACTTAGTTCTTGCAGGATTACATTCTTACGCTTAAGATATGAATAGATAAGATTATTATAAATATTCGCTATAACTGTAGATTAATCGAAGGAGGATACTTCCGTGGATGAAAGCAAAAAGGTTTTAATTGTTGATGATGAAGAACGGATTAGAAGGTTAATACGAATGTATTTAGAGCGTGATGAGCTAATCGTCGAGGAAGCTGAAAATGGTGAACAAGCTCTCCATATGGCTTTAGAAAATGAATATGATGTTATTTTATTAGATATTATGATGCCGGAAATGGACGGTATTGAAGTATGTGAGAAGTTACGACAAGAAAAAAACACACCGGTCATTATGTTGACCGCTAAAGGCGAAGAATCAAATAGGGTACAAGGATTTGAAGTAGGAGCAGACGACTATATTGTCAAACCATTCAGTCCTAGAGAAGTTGTTTTACGGGTGAAAGCAGTACTTCGCCGTACTGGAAATGCGATGATGGGTGATCACACAGCACAAGCAGGTAATTTAATTATTTTCCCTCATTTAACGATTGATCTTGATGCATATCGTGTGACATCAAATGATAAAGAGATAGCATTAACGCCAAAGGAATACGAATTATTATTATTTTTAGCTCAATCACCAGATAAAGTATACAAACGTGAAGATCTTTTAAAAGAAGTATGGCAATATGAATTTTTTGGAGATCTTCGTACAGTAGATACACATGTAAAACGACTACGTGAAAAATTATCTAGTGTATCAAAAGAAGCAGCGAAAATGATCGTCACTGTCTGGGGTATAGGCTACAAATTGGAAGTAGAAGATATCTAATGTTTTGGCGAAGTGTAGTAGGGAAACTAGCAATGACAATCTTATTGCTAGTTTCTTTTGTGCTATTTATACTTTCTATTCTCCTACTCGAATTCTTTGAAGGTTATCATGTACAAGAAGCTGAAAAGGGCCTTATGCAAACAGCTTCAAAGATTTCTTTAGTAGTAGAAGAAATGGAAGATGAGGATTTAGTCGTTGAAATGGCAGAAAGAATTAAAGACCCTACAAGTAAAGTCGTTATTTACTTTTCTGATGAAACTTCATGGAGTTCTAATACAGCTAATAGCCACTTAACTAATATTGATGAGGCTCTACCAGAATATGAAGATGAATTTAGAAATGCGATAGAAAAAGAGGGGTCGTATAGTAGTAAAATAACTATATCAGGTGAAAATCCCGAGATAATGGTCACAGGAACTCCTTTAGCAAATGAGGAAGGTGCTATTTTTGTTTTTCAATCATTAGATGTACTGAACGAAACGAAAGCAGAAACGACAAAGATAATATTTGTGGCAGCCGCGATTGCGATCGTTCTCACAACTATTTTTGCATTCTTTTTATCTACACGAATTACTTCACCATTAGTTCAAATGAAAGAAGCGGCAACTGATTTAGCAAAAGGAGAATTCCATACAAAACTGCCAGTCGTCTCCAATGATGAGATTGGAGAATTAGCGGTAGCATTTAACCGAATGGGCCGTCAGTTAGAACTTTCAATTAATGCTCTAAGTCAAGAGAAAGAACAAATGGCTAGTGTTGTAAATTCGATGGCAGACGGTGTAATCACATTAACGCGAGATGCCGAAGTTATTATTAGTAATCCACCTGCAGAACAGTTCATTCAAGATTGGCTTTTTGAGAATAATATTGAATTTCATAATAATAATGATCAATTACCAGATGAATTAAAAGAGATTTTACAAAAGGTTATTAAAGATGAAAAGGAAGTAATGCAAGAGTTGAATTTTCAAGGTCGTGACTGGGTAACGATTATGACTCCTTTATATGATAACTCTTATATCAGAGGAGCTGTAGCAGTTATCCGAGATATGACGGAGGAAAGGCAATTAGATAAATTACGTAAGGATTTTATATCGAATGTTTCCCATGAATTACGTACTCCAATAGCTTTAATGCAAGGATATAGTGAAGCAATTGTTGATGATATTGCCGAAAGTATTGAAGATAAAAATGAGCTTGCGAAAATTATCCATGATGAATCATTACGTATGAGTCGACTAGTAAATGAATTATTAGATATTGGGCGTATGGAAGCTGGTCATATTGAATTGAATCTATCTACAGTTGAAATAGAATTATTTATTGAACGGATTTACAAAAAGTTTATCGGGATGGCCGAAGATAATGAAATAGAATTTACGGTGTCCAAAGAAATTGAACAGACTACTATAACGATTGATGAAGATCGAATAGAACAAGTATTTACCAATTTAATTGATAATGCATTGAGACATACAAAGCCAGGTGGATTTGTACATGTAACTATATCGGTAAAAGATCAACAGTTTCGTGTAGATGTTGAGGATAATGGAGCGGGTATTCCTGAAAAAGAATTATCGTTTATATTTGAACGTTTTTATAAAGCAGATAAATCACGGACAAGAAGTGATGATCAAAAGGGAACTGGTTTAGGATTAGCTATTACAAAACATATAGTTACTGCACATGACGGTGTCATATCGGTTAAAAGTAGGTTGAATGAAGGAACAACATTTAGTGTAAAGATTCCGCAAAAAAGGAATACACCATAAGGAGGAATTTAGATGAAAAAATGGTCGCAATGGATAATGGCACTTATTGCAACAATGCTTTTATTAGCAGGTTGCGGAACGTCAGATTTAGATGAAACGAACGATCAAGCAAGTATAGAAGAAGGGACAATTAGTGTCGTTATTTCCGAAGAAGAGGCTGATGAAATTTATAGTGAGGATGAGATTGCTATAAATGAAGGTGCTATTTTAATGGATATCATGCAGGAAAATTATGATATTGAGGAAGAGGATGGATTCATTCAGGGTATTGAAGGAATTTCACCTGATGAAGGAGAACAAAAAGCGTGGATTTATTCTGTCAATGGCGAAGACGCGCTAGTTGGAGCTGCAGAATATGAACTATCCATTGATGATGAAGTTGTTTTTGATTTACAATCTTGGGAATAGCATAATATAGAGTAAGGATGAAGGAATTAATTTTCTTTCATCTTTTTTATTTGAATTTATCTCATCAAAGTTATTAAAAGTGTTAAAAGCGTGCAGCATGTTGATATGAAATTCCAAAATAAAAGATGTCAATAAGAAAAACCACAACGTAGTTGGGGGATACTTCGATGCAGTGAAAATTGTAATTTTAACAAAATTTGATTTAATCAATAAAAACTGAGCATCCTGAATATACGAAGACTCCAGGTCGGCTAAGACGGCCACGACCTGTGGCAACGCCGACACTAGCACATCCTGTACGTCGCGGGAGAAAAGAGATTGGCAAGACGCGTGAAGTGGCTCAACACTCGCCCGCTAAAAAGCGAACTATATTTAGGATGCGAATTCCCCTGTATCAATGATGATGAACAGTGATTTATTAGTATCTCTGTACTTTTAAATGAAACCAACCCAGCATTTATGTCGCAGTCTATGTTAACTAGGATGATGCGTACGTGAAGAGCTATAACTAAATAGTAATAAACTAGGACGTTCGTAAACTGTATTTCTTTTAAATGTCATGAATACTGACATTGTTTCAGTTAAGAGTAGGAACTTTCCTTAACTTATCAACATAAATAAAATCGATCTTAAAATAATGTGATGTTTATTTACCCCATAGCTTTATACAATACAAAAACTGTAGTAAAATAGATAAAGAATCATTAAAGGGGCTATTAACTTGATATATCGATTCATTATTTTATCGTCTATTAAAAAAACACAATATGAACGATCTGTTTCTGCAGTTTATTATTTATTACAAGGAAAGCAGTCTATCCAATCGATTCAAGATGCCTATTTATTTAAATTAAGTCACTATTATCGGATTTATAAACATCTAAATAAAAACAATTTTATGAAAGAAATCCAAGCCCTAACAGTAGAAGGTTTTTTGCAACGAACAAGTCAAGAAAATTTTTATGAATTAACTGAAAGAGGAAATATGTGGTTAGAACAAAACGAAAAAACAGCAAATGATTTATCTGTAAATGGCATGGCATTTCATCAAATAGATGATTTATATCTAGCTAGGTTATTACTATTGATTCAAGTATGGACAAATGGCTTTAAAAAATATAGATCCTATATTCCCGTAATTGAAATTCCCGAAGTTAAAGCATGGGTGAAATATTATTATCAACAAACAAAAACAGAGGTATCAAGTCATTTAGAGGCTTTGTACGAAGAGTTACTTTCGGTTTTACAAACAAAAAAACAAGAAGATGTAGAAATGTTTATTTTGCAATTGACTAGTTATAAAAAGTTTGGTTTAGCTACAGTACAATTAGCCGAGATGTATCATAAAAAACCGGAAGATATTCATTTAATGACGATGAATGTCGTTCATAGCTTGCTGCAAGCGATAGAAACGAATCCACAACAATATAGAGTGCTAAACGAGATTAAAACAGATCTAGTACGATCAACTAAACTAACCTATTCAGCTTCTAAAACAGATGAATTGTTGAAAAAAGACTTTTCATTAGAGCAAATCGCAGAAAGACGTCAATTAAAAATTAATACAATATATGACCATATCGTTGAAATTGCAATCCAACGTGAAGATTTTTTATTAACTAATTATATGACGAATGAACAACA
>JAPFCO010000403.1 GCA_026169505.1 Pseudogracilibacillus sp. | reverse complement strand
TTTAAAGCATTATCTGTACAAATACTTATGAGCTCGCTTGCTGGACCGTATTCGATTGAACCAATTATTTTATCTCCATCTAAAGCAATCAGAAAATACCTTTTTTCACCATCACTGACAAAGTTACTTTCTAAATAGGTTTTCTTAGCTTCGATTTCGTCTTCTATATCCTTCGACTTATCCCCTATACCTTCTTTAATAAATGTTTCAGTTATCACAGTTCTAAAAAATTGATTTAACTCTTTAATATCCTCAGTTCTTGGTCTTCTTATCTCTACGTTAATCACTCTATTACCCCCTTTAACTCAATACCAATTATTTCAAATTACTGGGAAGAACTCTATCTATTTTTCCAACAAAAAGTGCTTATCATATTACCAATAAGCGCCCGATTCTTGAAGATCGTTATTAGAAAATGAATATCTTACATTTAAAGGGAACTTCAATCAATTTCCCTTTAGCACATAAGAATTATACAAGGAAACGTAAACAACACGGTAAAGCTAGTTTATTTCAACCAATAATCAGGTTTTTCTAAGAAGTTTGGAATTTTCGTATGGACATCTCCTTTAGCTGAATTTATTTGGAATTGTGTTAGAATAACTGTGTTTCCTTCAAGCTTAGAGCTTGATTGAGATACCTAAACATTTTTTCACAACACTATTCATACTGATTTCTCCCTTCCTCCATCTATTATCATCATAAGCATCAAAAATAACTTTTTTCTTTCCCAATCCTTACAAATTTCTTAAGTTTATTGTTAGAAGCAAAAAAAGAGGCCATTCTTACTGAACACCTCTTGTGAATAAGTATTTAATATGTAATTCGCTGGAAAATATACATAAAGACCGTTTTTTCATAAGGTTCACTACTTAAGTGGATGGAACCTTTCATTGCTTCAATTAAATGTTTTGTAATGCTTAATCCGATCCCACTTCCTTGAAATTCAGCATTTCTCGCATCATCCAGAGTGTATATCCGTTCAAACACTTGCTCTTGATGCACCTTAGCGATTCCTTTTCCCTTATCCCAAATATCAATTGCTATATGATCTCCATCTTCTCGAACTGTTAACCCAAATTAAAGGGAACAAATAATCCCCAGAATCAAGTTTAACAAGATCAAAAAATTGATTGAGCAGCGCTATTACATTTAGCGTTTTTTGATGAAGACGAGAAGTAAGCTGGTACAGTTCGTCCACACTCATACTGTTGTCTAAAGTTAATTTTCGACATAGCCTAAAATTACGGTTAATGGGGTTTTCAAATCGTGAGACATGTTAGACAGCATTTTCCTTAAGCTTTCTTTAGTTTTTAGATAGTCTGCAATTACTTGTTGATTGTAGTCTAAATGACGGTTAATTTGAATGAGGAATTGTTTTATGTTTTTCTGTTCTGTTTGTAATAACACTTTTTCAGTAGTCTCCTGATCAATAATATCTGAAAGTTTATTTCGTATTTCATTCGGTTCCCTATTCATTTTTCTCCTAAAATAAGATTGTGCTGCAATAATCACAAGCAAAACAACTATAATTACACTCAATAAAAGAGCCATATATTATTCACCTAATTTATATCCGATTCCCCATATCGTCCGAATGTACTGCGGGTTGGACGGATCCTCTTCTATTTTTTTCCTAAGTCTTCTAATATGGACGTTAATAACATTTTCATTGCCATAATAGTCATCTTCCCAAATGAAATGGTAAATTTGCTCCTTTGTAAAGACCCTGTTCTTATTGGTCATAAATAGCTTTAAAATATGAAATTCCTTTGATGTAAGCTGTACATTCTTCCCCTTAACAAGTGCCGAAAAGGTTTTAAAGTCAAGAGAAAGCTCTTTAAAATACAGAACAGAAGTAGATACATTCTCTAAAGGAAGATATTGTGTTGCCCTTCGAATTGCAGCATGTACCCTGGCTGTTAGTTCAACCATAGAAAAAGGCTTGCTTATATAATCGTCTGCACCAAAGCCAAGACCTAAAACTTTATCTATATCACTCCCTTTTGCTGAAATAATCAAGACAGGAATTAATCTTGTTGTTCTTATCTGCTTTAGAAACTCCATCCCACTTAGCTTTGGAAGCATTAAATCAAGTAAGATTAAATCCACCTCATTTTTCTTAAGAAGAGCCAATGCCTCCTCTCCATCAAATACAGTAAGTACCGTAAAATTCTCCTGTCCCAGGTGATTTTTAACCAATTCACTAATATCTTTATCATCCTCAACAAGCAGAATAGACTTTTGCATATTTTCACTTCCATTCTTTTGTGCGAATATCACCAAATTTAATAAAAAACAATTCGATACCCAATCAAAAACTCCTTCTTATGCCATTAAACGTCCCATTAGTTAAATAGGTGTATCTTCCCTTATTGAAGTAATGCAACAGTTACTTTAAGTACGTTTCTTCACAAACTATGTCTTATCGACCCTACTATTTTACCGCTTTCCAAATTGTCCATCTATCTTTTTCAATTATATTAGTATTTGTTGATAACGATTTGTCTATATAACTTATTAGTAATTTCAATTCTTCATCATTTAATTCATGTAAAATACTTCTTCCAGTTCTTTCACTTAAATCCTTTAGTAGTTCGTCTTTATCACTGTAAACTTTTCTTGTTTCCCATAACTTAACTTCTTCTATAGACTTGAACCCAACTTCCTGTAGGGAGTCAATTACATATTTACTATTGTATCTGCGGTTGGTCTCCATTTCACTTAATCTTGGAAAGAGTTCAGAGAAATACCCTCTAATATGACTATCATTACCTTCTAATAAGCAATCTTCAGGAGTACGATCTTGTATAATATAAAATCCTTCGTTCTTCAATACTCTATAACCTTCTTTGAAACAGACTTTTAGATCTTCAATGTGATGAACCAATGCTCTTTCAAGTAGCAAATTATAACTGTTACTATTTAAACCTGTTTCGAGAGCATTTCCATGTTTAAAAATAATATTTTCATATTTTTTACAATTGTCTCTTGCACCTTCAAGTATGGCTTCTGAAAAATCAATACCAGTAACAAAACCCACACCTAAATCCGATAGAGCCTTAGAATAGATTCCTCCGCCACAACCAACATCTAAAGCGTTAGAAATATTTTCGATAGGTACAAGTTTATTTATTTTTTCAATCCACGACTTGTCAGCAGTTCGAGTTGTATAAGTAACTTGATTTTTTTTGTTATGAAAATCGATACTCATCTTGTACACCTCATCTCAGGCTTTTTGTATTACCCTTCTAATCTTAACTCATAATGAACATAACTTAAAATGCTAACATTTTATATAAAACGATAATTTTTTCTTATCTGTTTATTACATTGATTTACACTAAATCCGTTTTTATTTAACTCTTCTACCTCCGCGAATGTGACGATGTCAGTGCTTTGTTAAAGCACCAGATAGTAAAATTCCAATCATCATTGTCTTAACTACGAATTACTCCTGCTCTAATTGAAGTCTGTCCAGCGCATAATCCTCAACTAATTCTATATTCCTTTTGTCCTCAATATAGTTC
>JAPFCO010000003.1 GCA_026169505.1 Pseudogracilibacillus sp. | reverse complement strand
TTCTATTGCCCATCTTGTGCAACATTATTAGAAGTTGAGGCTGTTACGCCTTGGTATCCTGTCATTCATGACTTCGAACCAGATATCGATGCCTTTTACGAAGATTGGGTGAAAATGCCACTTCCAAAAGTAAAATAAAGCAACAAATAAAGGCGATAGCTAAAACTGCTATCGCCTTTTCATTTGTTATTTGTCATGTCATCTCGAACGACTGGATACTTTTTTGAGCTCTTTTTTTCCCGTACTTAATATTTCAAATCATATTTATCTAATTTTCGATATAAGGTCGTTCGTGCTATTTGACATCGCCTCGCAACTTCTGATAGATTATTATTTGTTTCCATTATCAGTTCATGTAATTTCATTTTTTCCTCCAGTTCTAATGGAGATAACTTTGGATTGCCTTCTTCTAACCTAACTTTACTAAATTTCCAAAGCGATTTAGGAAGAACATCTACCGAAATATTGTTCTCGTAACTAAATAAAACGGAATATTCCAATACGTTCATCAGTTCACGAATATTTCCAGGCCAATCATATTCATAAAATGATTGATACACCGCTTCGTCGATGATCGGAACTTGTTTCCCATAAGTCTTCGCAAGATCTTTGACAAAATAATCACAAAGCAGTCTTATATCCTCGATCCGTTCTTTTAAAGCCGGTAACCGCAATTCTACGACATTTAACCGAAAATACAAATCTGAACGAAACTTACCTTGATCGATTAGTTCCGATATATCTTGATTCGTCGCTGCTACCACCCTAACATCGACTGGGATTGGTTTTGATGCTCCCAAACGAACAATCTCTTTCTCTTGCAGTACTCGTAGTAAATGGACTTGCAGATCGACAGGCATCTCCCCTATTTCATCTAATAGCAAAGTTCCTCCATTCGCTTCTTCAAACTTACCGATCCTTCCATTTGGATCTCCCCCTGTAAAGGTCCCCGCTTCATAACCAAATAATTCGCTAGCAATTAAATGATCAGGAATAGCGCCACAATTGATTGCAATGTATGGTTTATCTTTACGTAAACTAGCCCGATGAATTGCATGTGAAAATATTTCTTTACCTGTTCCACTTTCTCCAGTAATCAGAACCGGCACATTCGTTTTGGCTACCACTTGGACTTTTTCTTTCATCCGATTCATTTCTAGAGATTCTCCAACAATCCCTTTAAAGACAGATGTGCTATTTGGATCAGCCGGTTTATACTGAGGTATTTTTTCAAAGCAGATCATAAAACCAATCTGCTCCCGATTACAAGCGATACTTTGAATGAATAATTTTAATTGTAACTCGGGTATCTTCCACTCCCACTCATGTTCATAACGCGTATGATCCAGATTGCTATTAAATAACGACCTCTTTAATTGCTCCATCTGCCCATGACTCCAAAAATCTTCCCATTGATCTATTTGTAAATGAGACATACAACCCGAATCACCACAGACTACATTTAACATCTCGTCTAATACAACTGTTTGGATCGACTCATACTTGCGTTTCACATCATCATATCTACCTTGCAAATATTGAACTCTTTCCGAGGAACTTTTGTATAATTGCACTTCAATTAAACTTGAAATATATTGTACAACCATTAACGAATGAGGTTGTGCTAATTCACTAGGCCCTGTTAAATCAATAACTCCAAGCGTTTTTTGTGATAGTGGATCTTTAATTGGCGCAGCAGAACATATCCATGGATGTACACCCTCACAATAATGTTCATACGAAAATATTTGCAATGGTTGTCGCGAAGCTAAGGCTGTCCCTATTGCATTTGAACCAGCAGCTTGTTCACTCCAATCAGATCCAACGGAAAAATTCATTTCTTGAGCTTGCTGTTTTATTTTATTTTCTCCTTCTAAATGGATAATTCTCCCTTTATCATCGCTCAATGTAATCAGATGACCTGTATTTTTAATTTGGTCATGTAAATCTTTAATGATTGGTTGTGAAGCATGATATAAATTTGATGTATGTAGAAGTTCTTTTAAATTATCTTCATCCATTGTGATCGGTGAATGTTTCTGTAAAGGATCAACACCGTAATCTTGACAACGCTTCCAAGACTCTTGAACAGTTGATCTTACTGTATTATGTATTGCGTTTTCTGTCATGAAGAACTCCCAACTATGCTCTAGCTTTTTCATTTTTGATGCAATTTCATCACTCGAATGAAAGGCGAATTTAGAGTTTATCAATGTTAAAAAAATCCTCCTAATAATAGACTGGGAACAATCAACAGAATTTTTAGATAACTATGTCTATATGGTTTACGTACAAATCTCTTTATAGAGGAGTATATTCTATTACCTGCTACATGTCAATCATAATATTCTGTTAATTACCTTTTGATACGACATGTTTTTTAGCTAGATAATACAAGAAGTATAAAAACTATAAACTACATATTTTTTCAAAATAAAAGAAAGATTCATTGTTCATAATAACGGCTTCTGGTCTCGGTTTAAGATGGTAGATTCCATTTATTTAATTATTAAAAAAGCTGTTTAGACAGTCATTCATATTGATTGTCTAAACAGCCTTATATCCTTAGTAATTATTTATTATTATTTTCATATTGTCTCATATGTTCTGTAATGCCACTCACATAAATTGGTGCAGGATCTTTCGTTGTATCTAATGATACAGTGGACCCATCTGTAGGTAAGACGGCACTGAATACTTCTTCATATTCAGCAATAGATAATTTCGTCCGATTGCTAAATAACGCTGTGTGATGGTCTTGCTTTAAATGGTCACGATAATTTGCTTGGACTATTCCCGTGAAAAACTCGCCCACAGCACCTGAACCATAACTAAATAGTCCAATTCGTTCCCCCGCCGCTAACTCCTTACCTTCTAATAAAGAAATCA
>JAPFCO010000482.1 GCA_026169505.1 Pseudogracilibacillus sp. | reverse complement strand
GTTTATATAAAACCAAATTATATCAAATACTTCCCTCCACAATAGGGATTGTTTAATAAACAATTTTATATGCCCAACACGCTAGATTCACCTTGTAAAAATATAATCTTGTTCCACTTAATGGTTCCATAGTTTAAGTGAAATCTTTATGGTCTTATTTGACTTCTCTTCTTAGAGAAGTCACTAATAGTTTTGTATTAATAATAGCTACCTCTTGATCATAGATAGAGATGGGATGTTTTTATCTAACCATTCTATACATTTCAAATTGTTCTATATTATCTTTCTTAAATTTATTCTTCCTAAGAAATTCAGCCATACCGATATTATCAGGCATACTGATGGATAGCTTTTTCAGATTTAGTTCGTCTATCGCATGTGATAAAAGATTACTGGCAATTCCTTTATGTCTTTCTTCCTCATTTACATATAAAAAATAAATTATACCTGCATCTGTAATGACCAAAACACCTATTATCTGTTTATCAACATAAGCAACAAAACAGTGAGCAGTATTATCTTGCATAAAGGACTCCACTTCATTTTGCCAGTTGATATGTGTAGACAAAATACCATTTCTTACTTCTTTTGCTACTGATAAATCTACCTCTTTAATCATTATATTATCCATCATCGTTTGTTTAAAATGATTATCATCCATTGCTTTACTGAAATAAATGAGTGTATTGCTCTTTTTATATCCCTGTTTTTCATAGAAACGGATGGCGCGGCTATTTTCTGATAGCACTTCTAAACTAAATCGGTCGCATAGCTGATCGATTCCATTCTGAATAAATAATCGTAATAACGCTTGACTTACACCTACTCCACGATATTCTGGTGTTACACATAAGGTACCACACCTTAAGTTTCTATACCCATCAAAAGTTCTTATACCACCAAGTATTAATCCAACAGGTTCATCATATTGAAAAGCAATAAAGGAGTCTTCTAACGTATTTCCTTCAGAACCAAAAAATCTTTCAAAAAATGGTTCAATCTGTATGTTCATCGGAACGGCATAATCTGTGTAACCGCTTAAAAATGCTTGATAAATCATTGGTCTATCTACTTCTGAACACCTTTTATAGTTCATTATTGTACCTCCAAGTTATTTGGGCTTTATTATAATCATTTGAATAAATTTTTTTGAAGATTTATCTGGAATATCAATGCCCATTCCCACATTTAAATATACTAATCTCCTAAAACAATGAGTGTTTTTTGATTATTCAATTTATTTGTAGCTGTTCTGTCTAAATCTTTTATAACAAAGGTAATATAACTCACATTTTCAATCATATTCATTTTCCTTTTATATTATGCTCTGTACTTAAATTGAAGTATCTCTTTTCAGAATCAATGTCCTTCTCTATATGCAAGAGCTACTATACTATTAATCGCTGAGGGGGATAAATCCTCCATAATTTCCAACAAAACCAATTTAAAAGCATGTATTCAATGCATTATTACAAGGTCAGTTTACCACCATGATAACAATAATAGTATTTGGCATTGAGACTCTGGACTTTTCTCAACGACTTTTCTGCTTTTCCAATATTCATACAAAAGTGCAGATTTGCAATAACCATTTTATGATTCTCATTTACAGCTGCATCACCCGTATCTCATTTCCTTTTTCAACCATGGTGTAGCTTTTAACTGTATGTGCCCCAAAAATTACCTGCTCTACAAATTCTTTCGTTGATTCCATCAGATGAACATCTAAAGATAGATTGGTGGAATGCATAACTTCCATATCATTTCTCCACTTGTGATAAAGTTCAGTATCTTCTTTTGTCATCTTCTTTAATCTCACTCTACTATGCTCAAGGAGATGCGCAATCACTGTTATTACAAAATTGCTTCCAATTGCGAAAGACTCTGTTATTGAGCAAAATTGCAGAAATGCCCCCGTTCTTACAAAAACATATCATATGCTCTCATGGGTTAATTTTTCGCCGGATCGTTTGGGCACATTCTTCTGGCGATGTTTTTGTTGTGTCGACTTTAATGTCATAATGTATGCCAAAGTGAACCGCAGTCGCTTGTGAAACTGCCATTCCTGCAACGCGATCCTCTCGTTCACTCTCACGAAGAGACGCCACAGTGGGATCACAAAAAACACCAACCCACATCACCTCTAACCCTTCCAAGGTAGCTTCCCAGCGATTACAAGCCTCTATTCCACTAATGAAGACATCGTCGATAATCACTCGGGCTCCTCTACGGGACATCTCACCAATACCGTGCATCCATGCAGATTCTAATATACGAAATTCCGTGCCAGGACTGACAGACCCATCGTCCCCGAATTTAATTCCGGCATCTGCTTCCAACATTATATCTGGCATAGCATCAATTAAATCGTCGATACTGAACCTTAACCATGGCGTTGACAATGAATTCTGCAGACACTTTGCGAGAGTGGTTTTCCCTGAACTCGACCCACCATTTAGAATAATTACATCTACCATACCCCTTATCCCCCTCTTTCTAAACCTTCACTTTTATTCCTATCATACTACAGAACCTCTTTTTCCCTATTTAATTAACGGGCCGTTTGTTGAGAACTAGCGTTTTTTTAGTCTTGCTATGCAAAGAATAGTTTATACTGCTGTTAACTATACTTGTATCATCTTGGACATATAGATAAAATATCTAAGGAAATAAAGCATCGCAACTTTTCAGAAACGTCGTAACTTTGATTTAAAGCGCCTCATCTTTTTGTAATCATCGTGACTTTAGTTCATACCTACATAAG
>JAPFCO010000017.1 GCA_026169505.1 Pseudogracilibacillus sp. | reverse complement strand
TTGTACATTTCCTTAAAGGGCTCTGCTGCCTTTAATCTATCAATATCGTATTGGATTGTTTCCATTAACTTTTCTTTATCATTAGAAGCTTTCATTTTTTTTAGAGATTGTGCTAATGATTGCTCTAGTCTCTCTCCACCGCTAATCATATCCTCTTTCGTCAACAGTAATTCTTTAGCAGGTCCAATCATACAGTTTGTCAATTTTTCCAAAGAACGTTGTGTATCTGCATCAAAATAACGAATCGAATCAATTTCGTCATCAAATAACTCAATCCGAATTGGATGCTGTTCTGTTGGTGGATATATATCAATAATTCCTCCACGCATACTAAACTCTGCAGGGGTTGTAACCATTTCTACCCGTTCATAGCCCATCTCAACAAGGAGATTGAGGTAATCGTCGATCTGAATCCTTTCTTCCTCTATAAAAGGTAATTGATAAGTTTCCCAATAATGCACCGGAGGCAACATTCTTTTTAGTGCCGCAATCGGCGCAATTAGAATACCTGTGTCATTTTGCAGCCATTTTGTTAATGCATTAATTCTTTGGGCACGCATTTCTGGACTAGCAATTGCCATTTCTGCAGCAATCAACTCGTTCACAGGATATAAATAAACATCGGGGTTGTCTGAAAATTCAATCATATCCTCGTATAGTTGTTGTGCATGGATTAATTGATGTGTTACAATCAACTTTCGCCGCGGATGTGCCTCATCAATCGTTGCAACAAATAAGTTTCGGGCGGTACCTGTTAAGCCTGAAATTAGTTGTTCTTGTAAACCAGTAGCTATTCCATTAATAACTGTTTGAATATCTTCCTTTTCTTTTAAAAATTGATATAATTCTTTCATTCATGAAACCCCCATAGTATATATCCTATTCCTGAAATTTTAATATAGTATTCATTTTGCATGAATTCGCTTAGCTCCTTCTATACCTTTTCTCTTCATGCTCTATAATAAAGCGCAAAAATGCTTTGGTTTCATTACCAAAGCTTCTTGCACTTATGCATTTTTATTGTAGAAAAAACTCTAATTCATAATATGTTGGATGATGTCCTAATGAATCCTCGCAGTTCTCACAAATCGATTGAACATGGACATCTCCATTTTCTTTATACTGAATCATCTTTTCCTTGTCTTTGATTGATAATTTGTCCCAACCAAGCATGGATGTCGAAACAATTTGTTGTTCTATTTCACCTATGACGTGACTACAATGTTTACATTTATATACAATAGACACTGTTCATCAACCTCCTCGACACAAACGATATACCTTAAGTTTGTCCGAATAGGCAACATTTATTCACAACAGCTATTAATATTACAACTTTTGAAAAGTAAACATAGACTGCGACATAAGTATTGGGTAGTACCTGAAGCTACCGCTTCGGAAAAACACTCAGCATCCTGAATATACGTAGACTCCTGTGGGAAGTAGGAGATCGGCGAGACTACGTAGGGCGTAGCCCGGAGGCAGACTAAGACCGTCACGTCCTGTACGTCGAAGACTCGACACTCACCCACTAAAAAGCGAAGTATATTCAGGATGCGGGTTTCTGCTGTATCAATTTGGATGCTATTAGTATCTCTGTATTTTTTATATCGAAAACATCCTAGCACTATGTCACAGTATCTGTCTACTGTAAAATTTAAAATAAACGAACTATACGAAGAATGTTTTATTTTTGATTAAATATATTCATTGCATCATTAAACGACTTCTCTATCCATGTTTCGCTTGCATCCGCTGCAATCATAATCGCATGATTTACATCGTCCATTTCTGCCTTCGCAAATGGTTGTAGAACATAATTCACAATTGGTTGAGCGTTTGTTGGACGGCCAATACCTACCCGAATTCGTTTAAATTCCCTTGTCCCTAAATGCTCTATTAACGATCTTATCCCGTTATGACCACCATGACCACCTTTTTCTCTTAGGCGAATTTTACCAACCGGTAAATCTAAATCATCGTAGATTACAATAATATCTTCGATAGCAATTTTGTAAAAATCAATCAGTGGGCGAATCCCTTCTCCAGACAGATTCATAAACGTTTGCGGCTGAACAAATAACACTTTCTCTTGATGAACCATATCCATCTCATAATTACATTTAAACTTATTCTTAGCTAAATTTAAATGCTTTCTGTTACATAATTCATCAATAACTAAAAAGCCTATATTATGACGTGTTTGTTTATACTTTTTTCCAGGATTCCCTAAACCAATGATACATTTCATTTTTCTTCCCCATTTTTAAATTAATAAAATAACACACTTAATAATACCATACATTTCAATTTGAAAAGGGTCAAACAGTAAAGCTCAAATATGTTGCTTTAAAAGTCGACTATGTTGTACTTACATGCTTCTATTTAATTAAGAATCCGCTTGTCCCAATAGGATTTATCGAACCAACCGCACAGCCTGAAACGCTTTTCTTTCAATCCTTACCTATTTTAATCAATTGTCAAAATATATAAATGTATTGCTCCTACTTATCATGTGTCACAAGTCATGTGTGATACATCTTTTGCCAAATAATTAATTACTGTTTCTTACTATGACATAACGATAAAAATAGGATTCTGAGTCGCTAAGCGTTTCAGAATCCTATTCAATCTGTATATCTCATATTTCCCAATGATACAGGAACTACTTATACTTATTTCTCTTCTTCCTCTTCGTCATCAGCGCCAATTAATTCTGGCTCCGCACTAAAGTCTACTTCTTCACCTGTTTCTTCTTCCTCAGCTTCAGGAGCAAGTACCGTAACAACTGTTGCCTCTTCGTCATCTATAAATTCATATAGATCAGATTTTGGTAAGTCAGCAATAGAAATACTATCACCAATATCTAAATCGTCTACATTAACAACGATCTCTTCAGGAATATCACGCGGCTTTGCACGTACTTGTAATTCGTATAAAGGCTGCTGTAAAATTCCACCCTCTTTTGATCCAACTGCTTCTCCTTCTAAACGTAGAGCTACAGCTACATCCATCTCTTCCTTCATGTCTACGATGTAGAAGTCAACGTGAATAACATCACCTTTTACAGGGTGTGTCTGATACTCATGTAACATGACGTCTACTTTTTCCCCACTATCTACATCTAATGAAATAATTGCGTTTCTTCCTTCATCACGAACTGTTTTTAATAACTCAAGACTATTAACACTAACTGATTGAGCTTCCTTTTCCTTACCATATACTACTGCTGGAACGAATCCTTCGCGTCTTATCTCTTTCGTTGATGCACGTGTGAGATCTTCACGTTTATTTGCTTTTAAAATGATAGCCATTTTCTTTTTCCTCCAAATTATTATTAAATACTCTATGATTTAATATGTTTTATTTCCTTACTTTATATTTAATCAATTTCATCATACGGATTTACCGCTACGCCGCTACAACATGTAGTTGCGTTGTAACTTTCTTAACTACATATTATAGTGACGTAGCTGTTTTTTGTAATTATGAAATTGATTTATTAATCAAATAAAATACTAACTGACTGATTTTCATGGATGCGAATGATCGCTTCGCCAATTAATGGTGCTACAGAAAGTTGGGTAACTTTATCAATTTGCTTCTCTTCTGAAAGCTGGATCGAATTTGTCACAACTAATTCTTTGATTTTTGAATTTTGGATACGATCAATTGCTGGTCCAGAAAGTACTGGATGTGTCGCACACGCGTATACTTCTTTTGCGCCTTGGTCGACTAATGCATCAGCGGCAAGTTGCATCGTGCCAGCCGTATCAATGATGTCATCAATAATAACGACCGTCTTACCTTCAACTTCTCCGATAATGTTCATCACTTCGGCAACATTTGGTTTTGGTCGACGTTTATCAATAATTCCAATTGGAGCATTTAAACGTTCTGCCATTCTACGGGCGCGAATCACCCCGCCATGGTCAGGTGACACAATAACTAGATCCTGTAAGTCTTTTTCTTTAATGTACTCGGATAATAATGGCACAGCTTGTAAGTGATCAATTGGAACATCAAAAAATCCTTGAATTTGTGGTGCGTGCAAATCTAACGTAACCACACGATCTGCTCCTGTTGTCTCTAATAAATTCGCCACCAATTTTGATGTAATCGGCTCTCTTGAACGAGCTTTACGATCTTGGCGAGCATATCCATAATAAGGCATTACAATGTTGACGGATCTAGCTGATGCACGGGTTAGAGCATCGATTAAGATTAACAGTTCCATAATGTTTTCGTTGACTGGCTCTGATGTAGATTGAATGACATAGACATCACAACCACGGACACTTTCTTCAATATTGATTTGTGTCTCCCCGTCACTAAACTTAGTTACAGTGCACTCACCTAACGGAACACCAATATGCTCTGCAATCTCCTCTGCTAGCTCCTTGTTCGAGTTTAAAGTAAATAATTGTAATGACTCATCATTATATCCTGATGACATGAAAGAATTCCTCCAGTAAGATTATTTTTGATCCAATATTTTTCTCGCATATCCTTCTTTAGAGGATTGTTTTGCTCTAGCTATCGCTAAAGCATCTTTTGGAACGTCGTCTGTAATAGTTGAACCAGCGGCAACTAATGCTCCTTCCCCAACAGTAATTGGAGCAATTAGATTTGTATTACAACCAATAAACGCATCATCCTCGATGATTGTTTGATGCTTATGAACACCATCAAAATTAACGGTAACCGTACCACAACCAATATTGATATTCTTACCTAGCGTAGCATCGCCAATGTAACTTAGATGAGATACTTTTGTATCCGCACCTACCTCTGATTTTTTTACTTCTACAAAATTACCAACTCGTGCCCGATCTCCTACAGATGTTTCTGGACGAATATGTGCGAATGGACCGATATTTGCCTTATTTCCTATTTTACTATCTTTCACTACACTTTGTCTAATGACGCTATCATTTCCTATGATACAATTCTCGATTTCAGAGTTAGCCCCGATAAAAGT
>JAPFCO010000324.1 GCA_026169505.1 Pseudogracilibacillus sp. | reverse complement strand
TAATGTCGAAAGTGTAATTATGATTAAAATGTGGAAACCATCTAATACAGTAAGTCTTGTTCCAATCCATTCAGATAAGCCTGTTTCTCGGAATCCTGCTGCAATTGCAAGTCCACCACCGAATAACAAAAGAACTCCCCATGGAATTTCCTTTGAATCTTCCCAATCTAAGATTCGACTACCATATTTTCTAGAGGTAGGAATGGTAAATAACAGAGCTGCTGCTACAACAGCAATCATACCGTCTTTTAGGTCAGGCATGATGCCAATCCAAATGAATTCTCTTGTAATCCACATAAATGCTGCAAATATAAATACGGCACTTACGACCTTTTCTTCAAAAATCATTTTACCTAGTCCATGACGTTCTTTTTGAATAACTTCTTTTCCACCTGGAAGACCCTTGATATCCATTTTAAAAGCAATTCTACCTAAGTAAAGCCAAGTTGCTATTGTAAGAATAATGACGATTGGTACAGCAATTACCATCCATCCTGCAAAAGAAATCTCAACACCAAAAAGCTCTTTCACTTGTGCAGCAAGAATGATATTCGGTGGTGTACCAATAAGTGTACCTAGACCACCAATTGTTCCTGCATAACCAATTCCAAAGATTAACGCTTTTTCAAACTTCGGCAATTCTTTTTCTTCTGGTTTTCCTTTTAATGCAGATGCAACTTGTGCAGTAATAGCAAGTCCCATTGGAACCATCATCATGACCGCAGCGGTGTTAGATACCCACATGGAAAGAAAAGCTGTCGCTGCCATAAATCCAAGTAAAATTCGTTGTGTACTCGTTCCAATAAAAGCAATAATTGCTAACGCAATTCGTCTGTGTAAGTTCCATTTTTCCATCGCTGTAGCAATGAAGAATCCACCTAAGAATAAGAAGATAATATCATCCCCGTAAGAAGACGTAACAGTACCGCCATCTAACGCACCTGTTAAAGGTAATAAGACGATTGGTAACAGAGATGCAACAGGAATTGGAACCGCTTCGGTAATCCACCATGTTGCAACCCATAACGTTACGGCAAGAACCGCTTTTGCATCGCTAGTTAATCCTTCTGGCGAAAAGAATAACAACGTTAAAATAAATAAAAGCGGTCCAAGTATCAAGCCGACTATTTGTGCAGTTGAATATGATTTCTTGTGTGGATGTTGTTCAGGATTAGGTGAAGAATCACCATTATTTTCCGCATCATTTAATTGTTTGTTTTTCTTTTTTGCGTCTTTTGTATCCTTTTTATATGAAAAAAAGTTAAGTAATTTTTTTGTTTGATCGTGTGAACCCCAAAGTCCTTGCCAAACATTTGAAACCATTGTTTTCACGTTAATTCCTCCCATGCAATCGCTTTCTATTTGCTACTTACTATAATACATTTATAAATAAAATATAACTTACATAATTAAGAAAATAGTTTTGTAATTAAAAAAAGGAAATTCGCAAGTGTGAATTAGCGAATTTCCTTTGCTTCGTGCTTAGTTTTTAATGAGGGATTGAAGAATTTCAGATTTTTCCGGGTTCAATATATACTGATTTAATGGCCGGCCTGTTTCTTGATATAGTACATCTAAGTGTAGCATACGGTTTTCTACTAAATAATTCAAATATTTTCGGATGGATACACGTGAAATGCCAGTTTCAGTTGCTACATCAGCAGCAGAAAAGGCACCTTTCTCACGATGGAAAATTTGTTGTACAATGGTTGAAAGTGTTTCTTCTGTTAGTCCCTTTGGAAGATCAATCATCTTAGATTGCTTTTTATCTGACTTTAGAAGTAGAGCATCAACTATTTCCTGATTAATTTGCCCACTGTTTTTCATAATTTGATGTTTTTGTGCGTACTGAAGGAGTGCTTCTCGAAATCGTTCAAACGTAAAAGGTTTGATCAAATAATCGATTGCTCCGTTCTGAAGTGCCGTTCGGACAGATTGTTTATCGTTAGCGGCTGAGATGATGATAACATCTACTGGATCATCTGCAGTCCTGAAATCCTTTAGTAATTCAAGTCCAGTTTTCTCTTCCATGTACACATCTAATAAAATAAGGTCTACTTTTGTTGATTGATATAACGACCAACCTTCTTCTGCACTTGCGGCAATATGAGCGACGGAAAAGCCAGGGATACTTTCTAAATAGATCGCATTAAATTTTGCCACCATCGGATCATCTTCAATAATTAATACGTTAATCATTTATATCCCCCTCATACGGAATCGTCACATGAAACTGTGTAGTCATGTCCTCGTTCGAAGTGACTTCTATTGTACCATCTAATTCATCAATTGCCTTGTTGATTAAATATAATCCATAGCCACGATCTTCGCCTTTCGTTGATAAACCAAGGTCAGATGTTTTTTCGAAATCTTGTTCAGTAAAACGAGGACCGTTATTTTGTATTTTAAAATAAAACTGTTTATTTACATAATTTATTACTATTTCAATCGATGGATTTTCCTGATCTATGACTGCTTCCATCGCATTTTCAAATAAGTTGCCTATAATGGTAATGATTCGATCCATTTGTTCCATATTACTTAAATTTGGAAGGACCGTGTCACCAGTTAGCTCAACATGAATACCAGCATCACGAGCCTTACCTAGTTTATTAATTAAAAAGCCAAAAATAACAGGGTCTTTGATCAGTCGAGAAACGGAGCCAATTTCACTTTGATAGGCATCAGATAAATAAGTTGTATATTCTTTAAGTTCCTCATACGCTTTAGTATGGACCATCGCTGAGATCACATGTAGTTTATTCATAAACTCATGGGTTTGAACTCTTAATGTCTCTGCATATGCTTTTGCGCCGGATAATTGCTCCACTAATGATGTTAACTCAGTTTTATCTTTGAATGTTGCAAGTGCACCTACAATATTTCCATTCAAGATAAGTGGAATTCGAGTAATGACAATATCGAATCCATGTAATTTTAGTTCTTCATTAAATGAAGATTCTTTAGTAAGCAATACTTGTTTTAAATTAAATCTAGGTATAAACTCATCTACTTGCTGTCCAACCGGGTTATTTATCAATCCAGCTTGTTGAAAGAAATCAATCGCAGCATCATTTGCAACAATAATATTCGCTTGTTCATCGACTGCAATAATACCTTCCTTTACCGATTGTACAATGGCATCCCGTTCATTTAATCGTTTTGCTATTTCAACTGGTTCCAATCCATTTAACGTTTGTTTCACATCTCTAGCTAACAAAAAAGCACCTATAATACCAATAAGCAGTCCACCACCAATTCCAATCAGGCTTGTTATAATATT
>JAPFCO010000344.1 GCA_026169505.1 Pseudogracilibacillus sp. | reverse complement strand
ACCAGATGCTAATGGATGTCCGCCTCCACGATATTTTGCTGCTAGTTCATTAATGACAGGTCCTTTAGATCGAATACGAACTCTAATAACATCACTTTCTTCAATAAAATATACCCATGATTTAATCTGTTCTATATCACCGAGCGCGCTAACTAGTTTTCCTGTATCAATTGGCTCAACTGCAAATTCATCTAAAATTTCCTGTGTTAATTTAATCGAACTGACACCGTTTTCGGACAATAAGAAATTTTGTAGTACATAACCACGTAATCGAGCGATGTTTTGATTTATGTCGTATAATCCATCATATAATTTTGATCGATCAAAAGAATATTCGATCAAATCCGCCGCATATTCAAAGGTGACATTCCTCGTACTCGGAAATAAAAATCTTCCCGTATCACTAACAATTCCACTATAGATAAGTCTTGCCGCCTCATCATTAAACTTAAATGGTTGTTGTTCTCCTGCTTTAAACAATTCATAAATCATTTCTGAAGCTGAACTAGCGTTTGTGTCTACCCAACGAATATCGCCGTATGGATCATGATTTGGATGGTGATCGATTTTAATTAATTTGTCGCCTAAATGATAGCGTTGATCACTAATTCGACCTGTATTTGCCGTATCACATACGATGACTAACGCACCTTCATACTTAACATCCTCAATATTATCCATGCGATGCAAGAAATATAATGATGGATCTTCTTCGCCAACAACATAAATGTCTTTTTCAGGAAATGTTGCTTGTAACATTTCTTTTAAACCACATTGTGAT
The DNA here is from genome assembly GCA_026169505.1 of Pseudogracilibacillus sp. Lineage (GTDB taxonomy): Bacteria > Bacillota > Bacilli > Bacillales > Amphibacillaceae > Pseudogracilibacillus. Next base: position 6,835 of record JAPFCO010000344.1, on the reverse strand, counting down.
CCTAGTGCATCCGCATCTGGACGAACGTGGCGATGAATGATAATTGTCTGATATTGTTTGATTGCTTCCATTATTTTATATTTGGGCATGATTGCTCCGACCTTTCTTAAACAATTTCTCTAGATTATTTACAAAGAAACAGCTACAATAGAGTGGTAGAATGACCTCACACATTAGGAGACGATAATATGGTGTTTTTTGCATTTATGATAGCTGCATCAATTGTGATGTATATTTATTATAAAGTATCGATTTTACGAATAAAAGATGAGTTAACTCAAAAATATACGAATGCAAAAGCTCGGATCTTTTTAGGTAGTTTTATCTTGTTTTTTGGCATTAATCAATATCTTGCTTATCAAACAAAAATTATTTTATTCATTAGTTTAGTGTTCGCCATACTTGGCTCCATCCAAATCGTTTCTGGATTCAAAGAAGCAAATCATTATCGGAACGAATGGAAAAGGTTATATCCTGATGCATAAAAACAAGAGGCACACAAGTTGATCTAGCTTGTGTGCTTTTTTAAGCGATGGAACATCATCGGTCCATTAATTGAGCCATCAACATTCCTTTACAGACAAGTTTTTTACCATTAAATATTTCGATATTAATTTTTGCGTATAGTCGCCCTGCGTCTAGTAATTCGGGTTTGATGATTAAATGACTATCCATTTGTACCGGTTCAATGAAAAAGACGTTAAGGCTTTCTACTGCCATATTGCCCTTCTTTAAATGAAATAATAACCTTGCGCTCGCTTCTGTAGCAAGTGTTGTTAACACACCATTTGATAATGTTCCAAGTTGGTTTGTCATTTGCGGAGTAACGTCTGTCTGAAAAATCGTTGGATCTTCTTCAAACGTTTTTAACCCTTGAGTAATCACATCATGAATTGTTTCACCAACTTGTGGTTGCCGCTGTACTTCATTTAATGCTTTTAAGACATCTTGCCTAGATACTAGTCCCTCTAACTCATGTGATTGATTTACAATCGGAACGACCTCAATTCCTTCCCAGACCATTAAATGGGCGACATATGCAAGGGACGTTTTTGCTTGTACAGCAAAAGGATTTCTCGTCATTACTTTTTCGATCCTCGTACTACCTTCGATATTGACAACATCTTTAGAAGTTACCATTCCACTTACACGTCCACTGTCATCTAAAACCGGGAACCTCGTGTGAGTTGTTAATTCATTTAATTTGTACCAATCGTCAACAGAATCATTGTTATATAAGTGATGGACGTCATCATACGGAGTATAAATATCACTTACAAATACAATTTCTTTTTTTATCATTTGATCATAAATTGCCCTATTGATCATTTCTGCTACTGTAAAAGTATCATAACTAGTTGACATAATTGGTAAGTTTTTTTCATCTGCTAATTTCTTTATATGTTCTTTTGTATCAAATCCACCAGTAATTAATACGGCTGCTCCTGCTTTAAGAGCAAGTTCATGTGCTTTTACCCGGTTACCTACAATTAATAATGAATCTGCATCAGTATAGCGCATCATTGCTTCAAGTTGCATCGCTCCGATGACAAATTTATTTAATTCTTTATGTAGACCGCCTCGTCCACCTAATAATTGACCTTCCACAACATTAATCACTTCAGCATATGTTAACTGTTTAAAATTTTCTTTTTCCTTTTTTTCAATACGAATAGTACCTACTCGTTCGATGGTACTAACAAGCCCTTGGTTTTCGGCTTCTTTAATTGCCCGGTATGCCGTTCCGTCACTCACGCTTAAATCTTTTGCAATTTGTCTAACAGATATTTTATGTCCAACATCTAATGACAAAATATGACGAATAATTTGTTCATGTTTTGTCGCCATTTTATTCACCAAGCTTCCTACTGTACTAGTCTAATATTTAAACTTTATTATACAGATGTTTTTTCGGAAGCACAATCTATATTCATTAATAATGCCTAATTGTCCATAAACTGTATCATTCATTTACTGATCACGCTGTCGTTCTCCTACCTCTTGTTCCATAACAGGTGGACGGGAGAGTCGTAAACCTGTCGCTAAATTACCACCAATAACAAGTAATAAAAAGCTCAGCCACGATGCCCAAAACACTTTTTCCAACATTGATCCTGCTTGTGAAATATACGGCCATGCAAAATATAACAGAAATCCTGCTAATAGTAAACGCAATACGGTATAATAATGCATCTATCTTCCTCCAATCGTTTTTCCTATATTGTATGTAACATAGGATGAATAAGAACGAATTAAAGCCTATTTACATCATAAAAGATACATATAATGTAATAAGAACGTCACCGTAAAAATAACTAATCATGGTGCCAAGGACAAGAAATGGACCAAAGGGCACCTGAGATTTCCTTTCTTTTTTCTTACCGATTAATAAATATGCCCCAATCAGTCCTCCAACACAAACTGCAATAAAAAAACTCAATAATACATATTGTAATCCTAACATAATCCCAATAACACCGAATAGCTTCATATCACCTGCTCCCATTCCACCTCGACTAATGATGATAATTAGGGCAATGAGAAGAAAGCCTACAACCGCTCCAAGCACTGCATCGTAGAAAGGCTCTAACGGATAAATTATTCGAATACAAACAAATAATGGAAGAAAAAACAATAGAAGCTTATTTGGTATGATCATATAGGTGATATCTGTAACAACGACAATCATTAAAAAACTGATCAATAAAAGAGTTGGGAGTAAGGTCGGCGTCAACCCGATGTGAACGTAGCTATACGTAAATAAACAACCTGTAGTAAATTCAATGAATGGATATATTGGTGAGAGTGAATAGTGACAATGAGTACATTTTCCACGTTGAAAAACATACGATAAAATGGGGATAAGTTCATACCACTGAAGTTGTTTCTTACAACTCGGACAAGAGGAATGTCCATGAACAGAAGAGATATTTTGAGGCATGCGTAATCCTACTACATTAAAAAAGGATCCTAAAATAATACCTAGTATAAAAAAGAGCGTGAAAACCAAACCTTCCATCACTTTCCTCCTTCAGTTATTTTATTACATATATTATAACTTATTTTCCGAAAAACAGCTAGGTATATTTACCTACTATAAGTAAATTAAGCTGGTTCCATACAGATCGTTGCTTTTGCACCTAAAATATAGACTGTGACATAAGTATTGGGTTATTTTTATAAAAAAACACAGAGATACTAATAAATTAAAATTCACAAAAATTGATACAGGAGAACTCCGCATCCTGAATATATTTCGCTTTCCGTGGGCGAGTGTTGAGTCTCCTCGAGCTCTCACCGATCTCTTACTTCCCACAGGAGTCTTCATATATTCAGGATGCTAAGTTTTATTGATTGAATCATATTTTATTATGAACAATTCCCTTCCACTAACACGCGATTCGGTAACAGTATATTGTAGATAAATAACACATCAGCGTAGGAAATGCACGTAGACTCCTGCGGGAAAGCGAAGACGATGAGAGCCTGCAAGGAGCGTTCTTTGCGAGCCCGCGGAAAGCGGAGTGCATTTCCGACGCGACAGTTTAACTGTGAGTTTTATTTACATCGTAGTATCCGTCAACTGTGATGCTGAAAAAGCAACGATGCATACGAAAAAAGAATAAGTTATCATACATATCTTTTTATATCCATTAGAAAAAGGGTCATCCATTATGGATAACCCTTCATTTTTATAAAGTAATGGATTCACCAGCCTGTAGCGGCAATCCTTTTCCTGTTGCTAATTTATCTGTAAATGCTTTGGGATCTTGTTCAATCACTGGAAACGTATTGTAATGTACAGGTACAACTGAACTTGCTTGAATCCAATCACAAGCAATCAACGCATCTTCAGGCCCCATTGTGAAATTGTCACCAATTGGTACAAACGCGAGATCAATATCATTCATTTCACCAATCAATTTTAAATCAGAGAATAATGATGTATCACCTAAATGATAGATCGTTTTATCGTCAATTGTTAAGAGAATTCCACCAGGCATTCCTGTATAAATAAATGTCCCATCTTCCTCTTCATAAGATGAACTGTGAAAAGCTTGTGTATATTTAACTCGCCCAAAATCAAAATCATATGCACCACCAATATTCATACCGTGAGCATTCAACCCTTTTTGTCCTAAATAAACAGCAAGTTCATTTAATGCAACAATTTGTGCATCCGTTCTCTCAGCGATCGCCATCGTATCACCAACATGATCATTATGACCATGTGTTAATAAAATAACATCTGCTTCGACCGTGTTCGGATCTAAATCACTTAATGAATTTCCAGTAATAAATGGATCAATTAAAATCTTATGTGTGGCAGTTTTAATACTCACCGCCGAATGTCCATGATACGTAATATCCATTTGTAACTTCTCCTCCCATCATCTGATTATATTTAGTTTATCATATCCAGATAGTTTGTAAACGAGCATTATCCTTCATAAGATAGAAAATAGTATTTGAATAGTACTAGTTCAATTTCATTATTTAATTAAACTTTCTATAGATGTGTGAGTATAACCAAAAGCACTTGCTACTCCTTCATTTGTAACATGTCCGCGCATTGTGTTAACCCCTCTTTTTAATGCCTCATTATCTTTTATAGCTTGTTCATAACCTTTATTTGCAATTTGTAATATATATGGAACTGTTGCATTCGTTAAGCCGGTAGTCGATGTACGTGGTACAGCACCTGGCATATTTGGTACTGTATAGTGAGACACACCATGTGTAACAAATATAGGATCATCATGCGAAGTTGTCCGATCACTCGTAGCAAAGTTTCCGCCTTGGTCAATAGCTACGTCAACAATAACAGAGCCATCTCCCATCGATTTGACCATTTCTTCCGTCACTAAAACTGGAGCCTTTGCTCCTGGAATTAAGACTGATCCAATCGCTAAATCCGATTCCGCAATTGCCTCGGCAATATCAAGTGGATTTGACATTAATACATTCACGGAATTCCCAAAGTAATCATTCAATTCTTTTAAACGAACTGGATTTAAATCAAAAATAGTTACTGTCGCACCAAGCCCAACAGCCAACTTAGCTGCATTAGTACCTACAACTCCCCCACCAATAATGGTTACTTTTCCACGTTTCACACCAGAAATTCCCGCTAACAAGACACCTTTTCCGCCTTTGGTTTTCTCCAAATACTGTGCACCAAGTTGCGTAGCCATATATCCAGCGACTTCACTCATCGGCGTTAATAATGGTAATGTTCCATTTGATGTTTGCACTGTTTCATAACCAATAGCTATGACCTTTTTATCTAATAACATTTTCGTTAATTGTTCATGTGATGCTAAGTGTAAATATGTAAATATTATTTGTCCTTCATATAAAAAATCAAACTCTTCTTCAAATGGTTCTTTTACTTTCATAATTAATTGTTGTCCCCATGCTTCTTTAGCTGTCGAAACAATTGTGGCACCGGCTTCTTCATATTCTTCATCTAGAAAACTAGACCCCTCGCCTGCACCAGCTTGTACATATACATCATGACCTGCATTCGTAAGAGAAAACACTCCTGATGGCGTCAATGCTACCCTGTTTTCATTATTCATAATTTCTTTAGGAATTCCAATTTTCACGATCTGCACCTTCTTCATAAATTTTTGTGAAATTTACATCAGTGAATCAATTTTATAATGACAAAAACCAGCTACGTCACTACAATATGTAGTTAAGAACTTTACAACGAAACTACATATTGTAGTGATGTGGCGATAAATCCATATGATGAAATTGATTCCATTATTATTTTATCAAACATAGACATAAAATGCATTATATAATCTCTCAATATTTATCGTCTTTACAAAGAGTAATAGATTTTAGTGTGAACGCTTTATGAAGAAACTCTTATTCCGAAATTATTAGTCATGGATGTTTAACATAGTTTGGTCATATCCAATAACTAATTTCGACACTTATCTATCCTTTTCATCTTTAATTTTAAGGAATAAAGACTAGTGAGCTATGGGAAATAAAGTAAAATCATAATATGCATTTCTATTGAAACAAATCGGAAAAATACAATTCATTTAATGCCATTTAAATCCTTTACTACTTGATAGATCGATATTTTCATAATTTGTCTATTTTGTCACAAACATAAGCTGTATTTGGATTTTCGCACTATTTATTTGATTTATTTTTTCCAATTTCACGTAAAGTAAGGTATAATTAAGATGAAAGATAAAAAGATTTGAGGAGGAATTGTAAATGAATGGTAATTATGAGAAAATCATTATTGCGGTTGACGGTTCAAAAGCTTCTGAAAAAGCATTTAACAAATCTGTTGAAGTTGCGAAATCAAATAGTTCCACACTAATTTTGGCACATATTGTTGATACGCGTACATTTGCAACAGCAGAAGCATATGACAAATCTTTATCAGAACGTGCACAAAAGTATGCAGAAGATCTATTAAATGAGTATGTAGAAAATGCAAAAGAAGCTGGCGTAGAAAATGTAGAGCTCGTTATCAAGTATGGTTCTCCTAAAGTCGCTATTGCGAAAGAAATCGCACCAGAAAATGATGCTGATTTGATTATCGTAGGAGCAACAGGTCTTAACGCAGTAGAACGATTCCTAATTGGAAGCGTTTCAGAAAGCGTAGCAAGATATTCTAAATGTGACGTATTAATCGTACGTTAACATCTAAAAAAACCGTTCTATATGAGCGGTTTTTTTCTTTTTATACTATGTCTTTATTCAACTCATGGACCATATGTGATATTTCTGGTAAAATCAATTGATTCATCGCTAGCTTTACCGCACCAGATGACCCTGGCATGCTAAATATCAGTTGATT
>JAPFCO010000501.1 GCA_026169505.1 Pseudogracilibacillus sp. | reverse complement strand
TTCACTCACGTATTTATGGATAGTGTTTTTATAGACATAGCTAAAAGATGTTATACTTTTAAATATATTATACCAATCATTTGGAATACGTTCGATTTTTAACGTTTTTGTAATTTCATTTTTCAAAGAGTTATGACTTATGGAATCAAAGAAGTTTTTAAAATCTAAAGTTAAAACATATGCTGATTCCGTATTTAATATATACTCAAAAACTTCTTTAGCAAAATGGGCGTTTCCCTTTTTTCTTTTATTACTTCGATATGCTGTGGAAACATCATCTATTTGTTCCTCAGATGCCCTTATGTTGTATGCGTCGTCTAATATTACGCTATAATATTTATAGATTAATTGATCTTTATGAGATGCATAATAAATTTCCCTGCGTTTAGGTTTAATTTGTTTTTTGCCATCCACTTTTTTATACTGATTAAAAACTTGAGTATAGTGTATGAGAGGATAAAAAGGATGTTTTTCTATAGTAGATGGATCTTTCAAATACTCATAAAAATCCTTTCTATTTGTAGGGCGATCAAAGTGAAGGTAAGATTTATTTTCACTCACTTCTATATATCTATCGAATGTTAAAGAACTGGCGGGAGCGGGCCCTTGACTACCGTTATATAAGTTCATTTCTGAATTCAAATATGTCTCCTCCAGTCTAAACCCTGCTATGCAGAGCAATCATTATACTCCAAATTTGAGTACAAAGGTCCAAGGTAGTATTCAGTATAGTAAGTATCAATATGACTCGATAAATACTACGACAGAGGTGATTGTAATGTGTTACACGCTCATGGAATTCCAAACATTGTGTTTGAGTCCGATTAGCATGCGATTAATAAGGCATATTGCTTATCAAATAGCTTACATTGTGATACCTCTTACTCCTAACTCTAAAAGATAGGACAAATGTATTATACCAATAAATCCTTTAAATGTTAAATCATACTTCTCCTAAGATCTTTTACTATCATAAGTAGCATGATTTTCGTTTATCTATACGGTTATTCTGAAGCTAGTCAAACTAAAATTGACTAGCTACTTAATTACCTTCACATATCATTTGAAAAGTGAATTTTATCTAGTTAAACACTACTCCCTAAATTTATGATACACTTCGCCCACCATATCTTTCATCAAGTAGGTTCTCATTTCTTCGTTCTCCATCATTTTCATGAAGAAGTTCTTCTCAGTCATTCGGTCAATCAGAAAATCCATGAACATATTTTCAAAACTAAATTCAAAGTTTTCCATTGAGTTATTGACGGCCTTTTCCTTCAAATCTTCATTTTGCAACATATCTTCCACTAATTGCTCACGAGAAAGTCTATCAGATTCCGTTAAGCTCACACCAAATTTCTCATTCATTCGTTCAATAATCGATGATAGCTTTTCCTTTTCTTCTTCTGGTGCACGGCCACCTGCATGTTGTGTTGGGTTAAGATCTGCACCACCTTGCACTTCCAAGCTAATACTTCCTTCAAATACTTTATCATTGCGATAGTATTCAAGCGCGACATCATCAGCTAGATAGACATGTTCTGATACTTGTTTTGGCAGTTTTCTAAGTAAGTAATTCAAATACACATAAAGTTTGTGTAAATCAATATCAATAAAAGGACCGATTTGTAACACAAAGGCATATGTACGGATAAACTTCGTTGTCGAAGTTTTAAATTGCTCCTGTTGTTCTTTCGTTAAATCTTTTTCATAGCGATCTTTTGCTTGATCTAAAATTGGATTCAAGCGTTCCTGGGCGCGTTTATCTTTTAACTTATTGTGAAACTCAAGTTCACTCACAACATTTACTTCAGATGACGTATATACTTGCATCGCGTCTAACTCATATTGTAAATCATATAAAATATTTGGATCTGTTACATCACTTAGCCCTGTCACTTCATAATATGGTTGAAAGGATGCTTGAATTTCGTCTGGATCATTGACAAAATCCAATACAAACGTATCTTCTTTTCCATTACATGTACGATTTAGGCGTGATAACGTTTGTACCGCTTTAATCCCACTTAATGGCTTATCGACATACATCGTATGCAGTAACGGTTCGTCAAATCCTGTTTGGTATTTCTCAGCAACGATTAATACTTGGTAAGAATCTGTTGAAAACTTCTCCGGTAATTCTGCTTCACTCATATCATTCATTGCTACTTCAGTATAAGGCTCGCCACCATCATCGACTGTACCTGAAAATGCAATTAATGTATTTAAATCTGTATAACGATGTTGTTTAATATAGGCATCAAATGCTAATTTATAGCGCACAGCATGAAGCCTACTCCGAGTGACGACCATCGCTTTTGCTCGTTCACCAATTTTATGTTGAACAGATTGGCGATAATGTTCCACTATAATAGCTGTCTTTTGGGCAATATTATGTGGATGTAATGAGACAAAACGGGCGATTTCTTGAGTCGCTTTTCGTTTCGCAACTTCTGGATCATCCTGAATGCTCTTTGCAACTTTATAAAAAGTATCATATGTCACATAGTTTGCTAGAACATCGATAATAAACCGTTCCTCTATCGCTTGGCGCATGGAGTACACATGATATGCTGCTGGTAAGCCTGTTTGCGGATTAAGCGTTCCGAATTTTTCAATTGTTTTTGGTTTTGGTGTTGCAGTGAAAGCGAAAAACGACATATTGTCTTGCTTGCCACTTTTTTCAATCGTTTCGACAATTCTTTCTTCTGTATCAGATAGTTCGTCTTCTAAAATCTTATCTTCTTCGTACGCATCTTCAAGCGATTTATCTGATAACACATTGGTCATCGCGGTGGATGCTTTCCCGCCTTGTGAACTATGTGCTTCATCAATTATAATTCCGTACGTACCGCGGGCAAATTCACCGACCTTTTCAATGATGAACGGAAACTTCTGTAGTGTCGTAATGACAATTCGTGTGCCACCTGCAATCGCTTCAGCAAGTTGTTTGGAGTCTTCATCAATTTTGGCAACAAAACCCGCTTCATGTTCCAATTGGTAAATCGCATCTTGCAATTGACGATCTAACACACGGCGATCGGTAATGACAATGATACTATCAAATACAGCCTGATCATGCTCGTCATGTAGTTTAGCTAAACGATGTGACAGCCACGCAATACTATTCGTTTTCCCACTTCCAGCCGAGTGTTGTACTAAATAATTTTCGCCAACACCTTTTTCACTTACATCTGCTTCTATTTTACGAACGACATCTAGTTGATGATAACGAGGAAAAATGACGATTTCCTTTTTATCGATTAATTCTCCTGTAC
>JAPFCO010000176.1 GCA_026169505.1 Pseudogracilibacillus sp. | reverse complement strand
TGAATCAGGGCCAGGAGAATCTAGCGGCGGCAGAAGACCTGTCATGTTACTTTTTAACGAAGTAGCGGGCTATTCAATCGGAATTGATATTGGTGTTAATTACTTATTAGGAGTATTGACCGATTTGCAAGGAAATATTTGCAATGAACATTTAGTAAAGTTTTCAAATCTGTCCTATGAAGAAATTAAAAGTATGTTGTTTCACACCATTGATCTACTTACCTCCTCCGCGCCTTCAAGTCCGTATGGCATTATCGGCATTGGTATCGGAGTCCCTGGAATCGTAAGTAATGAAGGAGAAATCGTACTTGCTCCGAATTTAGGCTGGGTAAATATTGACTTACAATCAACGTTACAAAAAAAGTATGATGTACCGATTATTATTGATAATGAAGCAAATGCCGGAGCATATGGAGAAAAACGTTTTGGAGTAGGTAAAGAATTTAGTGATATCATTTACGTCAGTATTGGGATCGGAATCGGTGTTGGCTTAATTTTAAATGGCGAACTATATAAAGGTAATAACGGATTTTCGGGTGAACTTGGTCATATGACAATCGAAGTCCATGGGGAAAACTGTCGATGTGGTAGCAAAGGGTGCTGGGAACTGTACGCTTCGGAACAGGCGTTGTTAAAGCACGCTAAACAGTTAGATATTCATGTTCCAAATAATGAAGAAATCTCATTAGAAGGTTTATTGATGCTTGCTGAAAATGATAACGAGGATGCGATTCAATTATTCGATGAAATTGGCGAATATATTGGCATTGGTATTAAAAATATTTTCAATACATTTAATCCCGAGCAAGTCATTATTGGTAACCGAATTGCTGTTGCAGAAAAATGGATAAAGGAACCAATAAACAAAAGATTAATTAACCAAACTCTTTGGCCCCATCAAGAAGATTTGCAATTGAATTTTTCTGAATTGTCGACTCATTCCACTGCATTAGGTATTGCAGCTTATTCCATTGAAAATTTTTTAGAAAGTGATTTAAACACAAAAAGTGAAACGATATCATAAAGATGCTTGCATCATTGCAGCATCCTTATTTTTTTATAATACGGAAAAACAAAAAGCTTACTAGACTGATGCGATAATAAACCGTATATTACGATATATAAGTATATGTCGATACGCAAATAGCGGAAAGAAAGGACAAGATAATCATTAAACTGAATTATTTCAAAAGCGGCTATTTGATTACGTTTCTATGGCGACCTAAAAAGGTCTTTACCAATTTACGGCAACGTCCTATTATTCTTTGGCCAATCGTGATATCTTTCATCTTACTAATTTTACAATTTTGTATCTACCTTTCTTATATGGAATTGTCGATGCAATCCTCACTATTTACTATGTTCCGATATGATTTGATTAGTCATATACTATTCATTATTGGTTCAACTATTTACTTTTTTGTTCTTTTTAGGTTATTGAAAAACAGACAATCATTTTTGTTAATATTATCGGTTATACTACATGCTACACTTGCCTTCATGTACTTATCATTCTCTATTTATCTAGTCAAAGGCATGATGATTTATCTAGGAGTAAGTTCCATATCAGGTGGCACATACTATTTGGATATCATCATTTATATTATCTATTTAAGTTTTGGGCTTAAATGGACGTTAACTGATACAACACGTCAATTCCTAATTGCATTTTTATCATACTTAGTACTAACAATTATCTTGATGATTATATTAGTAATAATTGTCGTTTTATTACTCATGTCACTAATCAATAGCTGGCTTGACTTTTTCTGTCATACACTTGGATGGATATCTATGTGTTCGTAACAAACTGTATAATTAAAATATCTTGAGCTAACATTATTAAGTTAGCTCAAGATATTTTACGTCCTATTTACTATATTACCTTATCATCTTAACAATGATTATTTACAAGATACAGAAACTGAACCAAGCAGATCAAATTCAGCTGTAATTGTATCGTCAGCCTCCATTGTAATGGCTTCAGACATTGCGCCACTTAAAACAATATCACCTTTTTTGAACCCTTTTCCTCGTGAACCCAATAAATTCGCCGCCCATACCATAGCTTTCAATGGATGTCCTAATACTGCTGCACTAGTTCCTGTTTGCTCTACTGAACCATTTTTAGACATCGTCATGCCAATATTACCTAAATCGATCGAATCAGGTAAGGCAAGTTTACTACCTACTACAAATTTCGTAGAAGAACAATTATCTGCGACGACATCAACTAAAGTGAATTTAAAGTCTTTATAACGACTATCGATAATTTCTAATGCAGGAGCTACATATTTTGTTGCTTTTAAAATCTCCTCTTCAGTAATGTTTTCTCCTTGAATATCTTCATCAATAAAGAAGGCGATTTCCGGTTCTGCTTTCGGATGAATTAATGTGGAACGATCGATTGCCTCCCATTCAAATGCCAACATATCTTCATGAAGATAGCCATAGATTGCTTCTTTTACACCCATCATTTCTTGTTTTGCTTCACTAGTTAATCCGAGTTTAATCCCTACTGTTTTCGTGTTATTTTCTTTTAAACGGCGTTCCAATAGTCCATCTTGTAACTCATATGCTTTTTCAATCGTCAATTCCGGAAATTCATCCGTTATTTTAATCACTTCATGTGCATCACGCTCTGCGTATAATAGATACTCAATAATATCTTTGTCTTGATCCGTTTTAAGGCTCATTTATGCTTTTACCCCCTGGCTTTTTGCTAGTTTTGTTGCTACATCAAGAATCATATCTTCTTGACCGCCGACAACTTTCATTCTCCCCAATTCAATTAAAATATCACGTGGATCAATACCGAAACGTTTTCCGGCTCTTTCGGCATGAAGTAAGAAGCTCGAGTAGACACCAGCGTATCCTAAGGCTAGACTCCCTTTTGTAATCTCTTGTGTCCCTTGAATAAGCGGTGCTACGACGTCTTCTGCTAAATCCATCATTTTATAAATGTCGATGCCAACATCATAACCCATACGGTCCATGACAGAAAGCAGGACTTCTGTTTGTGTATTTCCTGCTCCTGCTCCTAGGCAACGTACACTACCGTCAATGCGGGTAGCCCCTTCTTCAATCGCAACTAAAGTATTTGCTACTGCTAAGGATAGGTTGTTATGTGCGTGAAAACCAACCTCCACGTTTAAGTTATCTTTTAAGGCTTTGACGCGTTCCCTTACTTGCTCTGGTAAAAGTGCACCCGCAGAATCTGTGACATATACAGCTTCTGCTCCATAGCTTTCCATTAATTTTGCCTGTTCTACTAATTTTTCAACTGGTACGGAATGTGCCATCATTAAAAATCCTAACGCCTCCATACCTAGCTCACGAGCATAATGAATATGTTGTGCCGATACATCGGCCTCTGTCGAGTGAGTCGCTACACGGACAAGTTTTGCTCCAATGTTGTTCGCTTCTTTTAATTCTTGAATAGTCCCGATTCCCGGTAATAACAATACCGCAATTTTGGAGTTCTTCACTTCATCGACAGCTGCTTCGATTAATTTAAATTCATCAACTAAAGATCGTCCATACTGGAGTGTCGATCCACCTAAACCATCTCCATGACTCACTTCAATATAGTGCATGCCTGCATCATCTAATGCTCGTGTCGTATCACGTACTTGTTGTTCGGTAAATTGGTGAGCCACTGCATGACTTCCATCACGTAAGCTCACTTCTGTTATTTTAATGTCTTTCTCTTTTTGATTCGCCATTTATTTTCTCCTTTCTTTCGTTGGTTAGGAAACTATCTTAATAGAGCGTGCAAAATCTTCGCCAACTTTCATTGCTGCCGCCGTCATGATATCTAAATTTCCTGCATAAGCCGGGAAGTAATCACCTGCACCTTCTACTTCAACAAAAATCGTTACCATATTGTTATCGAATAATGGTTCTTGTTTTAACTGATAACCCGGCACGTACGCTTGCACCGTTTTTTCCATTTCTTTGATCGCTTGATACACTTTTTCTTCGTCCATGTCTTTTACTTCACAATAAATTGTATCACGCATCATAATTGGTGGATCAGCAGGGTTTAAAATAATGACCGCTTTCCCTTGATCTGCACCACCAACATCTTCAATGCCACGACGCGTTGTAATCGTAAATTCATCGATATTCGCACGTGTCCCCGGTCCAGCACTCAAGCTTGAAATCGTTGCAACAATTTCAGCATATGTAACATCTGCGACTTGATTTACCGCATAAACCATCGGGATTGTCGCCTGACCACCACAAGTAATCATATTAACATTATCATGTCCTTTGTCTGTCTCTGTTTTACCTACTGCCGGACTAAAGAAAGGTCCAACTGCCGCTGGTGTTAAATCAATTACCATTTTTCCTAACTCTTTTAGCACCTTTGCGTGTGTGATATGTGCTTTTGCAGAAGTAGCATCAAAAAACAAATCAGCAATACCTGGATTTTCTTGAATGCCATCGATTCCATTTGTGAAAATGTGATAGCCCTTTTCTTTCGCCCGGCTTAAACCATCTGATTCCGGATCAATACCGACCATTGCAGTTAATTCAATGACATTACTTTTTTCCAATTTGTACATTAAATCCGTACCGATATTCCCCGAACCGATAATTGCCGCTTTTACTTTACTCATCCTCATGCTCCTTTCAAAATTATTCAAATGTCACTTCAACTACACCTAATGAGCCAAAGTCAGCCTTTATCGTGTCACCTGCATCTACATTTAGTGCACCAGAAAGTGCTCCAGGTAGGATTAATTCACCTTTTTTTAACGTAATGTCAAAATCAGCTAACTTATTTGCTAACCAAGCAACCGCTTCAGCCGGATGACCTAATGCTGCAGCACCTGAACCAGTTGCAACAATCTCCTCATTTTTCTTTAAGATCATACCGTTTGTACGCAAATGAATATCTTCCAAATTCTTCTTCTCATCTCCAATGACCACTTTAGCGGAAGAACCATTATCTGCTACCGTATCGATAAGTTTAATTTTCCAGTCCGCAATTCGACTATCAATAATCTCAAGTGTTGGAACAACATAATCTGTTGCCATAATCACATCTAAAAAGGTAATATTGGGACCAACTAAATCGTCTTTTAACATAAAGCCTATTTCAGCTTCTATTCTTGGAGCAATCATCGTTTTTGTATCGACAACATCCCCACTTTTAACGGTCATATCATCAAATAAATGTCCATAATCAGGTTCATCTACTTGCAACATTTCTTGCATTGCTTTACTCGTTAAACCCACTTTTTTACCAATTACTTTTTTACCTTGAGCTTCTTTAAGTTTAACCGTTTCTAACTGTATATAATACGCATCCTCGACTGTGATACTTTCATCACGGTCAGTGAATGCTTCTATTTCTTTCACCGCTGTTTCTGCTTCTAATAATTCTTCAGCATAACGTATTTTCTTT
>JAPFCO010000364.1 GCA_026169505.1 Pseudogracilibacillus sp. | reverse complement strand
GTTAGTTGCTGGTATATTGGATAGTATGGCTTTACCATATCCACCGGAATTGATTGTGCTTGCGATTACATCTGGTAGCGTTCTTTCCATCTTATTATCGCCTGTTATTATGCCACTTATCGTCTTAAGTGCATCAAATGGGCTTAGTTTATTTACAAATGGGATTAAATTCAATTGGAAGTACTCTATCGTCTTCTATCTCATCGTGCAAATCTATCTCCAATTGATGGTGCAATTCTGGTAATTCACACGATATCTACTACAATATTCACTAGGAAGAATATCGATTGACACCCTTTCCTAGTGTTTATTCATGTGAATCACCTCGTCGATTTTATCAGCTCTTTTCCACTAAATCATATCGGCAGTTTTTTAGCAGATGCTATATTTAAATTCAAGAAACTAATGCGACATCAATAATGTCGTGTAACGATATCTTTCCTCCACCTTCACTCAGTAAAACAATAAATCCCTGCCATTGATCAATTTTTATTAATTTTCCACTTGAAGTAAACGTATTTCCTGCTTGATAGTATGTCATTTCCAGCTCGACTTGTTCTTCTAATGCAAATTTTAACTTACTGTCGATCTCTACCATCTTCTGTTCATTCAAAATTGGTCTTTTTTTATATTCAGGCCATGCATCTTGTAATAATCCTACATGACCTGCCAGCATTGGGGATACCCATTTCATTGTTCCACGATCTTGTATTTTCATTGTTATACCTCCATTTTTTCTTTTCCAATTTACGATAACAATGATGACTTACCACTCCATTATACGATAGTATGTTCGTATTTATTACAAAAACATAGATCAGCTACTTTTTTAGCGCTTGATCTCTTTATTCCTATCATAGCAGAGTATTTCCTCATCACCGAATTGCGCATCTATTTCCTAAACGAAACATTTGTTCTATAATAACATATCTTTTTCACTTAAACAAGAACAAACATTCCCATCTAATTATATTACGAGATTATCACCGCATTTTGTCCCTAAAAGCAATTATACGGATTCAGAAGATGACATTTGAATTACAAGTAAGTGGCTTACATGCATTATCTGACGGACATTGGGAGAATGTCCGTCAAATTCAAGCAAAAAACACGTAGACTTAGCCTATTATGCTAAGTCTACGTTCTGTCGTAATGCTTATTTACTGAAGTTTATAATTGCCTTTTTTTGTAATGATAAAATGGATTCAAATATACCATCATTTAAAATGAATTAGGAAATATTTTCTGCGGCCACGGCGAATGATTGTAAATGTATCTTCTAATCGATCCGCTTCTGTCACTGTATGTTGAATATCTTGATTTCGATCCCCATTCACATAAATAGCACCATTTGTAATATCTTCACGTGCTTGACGCTTCGATGAAGAAATCTTGGCATCGACTAATAAATCTACTAACAAAATATCTGCTTTTTCCGTTTCAAATGTTGGCACATCTTTAAAACCTTGCTCAATTTCTGACGCAGATAATGTTCGCACATCCCCACTAAATAGCGCGTCGGAGATTTTAATTGCTTGTCGTAATGCTGCTCCACTATGAACGGTCTTCGTCATTTCTTCCGCTAATCGTTTTTGTGCTTGGCGTGCACCCGGATTCGTTTCTACTTCTGCTTGTAATTTTTCAAGTTCTGTTTGGTCTAGAAAAGTGAAGTAATTTAAAAACTTCATCACATCACGGTCATCTGTATTGTACCAAAATTGGTAAAATTCATATGGAGTTGTTTTTTCAGGATCGAGCCATACTGCTCCGCCAGCCGTTTTTCCAAATTTTGTACCGTCTGCTTTTGTAATTAATGGAACTGTTAAACCAAATGCTTCAATCTCTTCCTCGCCACGTGAACGTCGAATGAATTCTAATCCAGCTGTAATATTACCCCACTGGTCACTCCCACCAATTTGTAAGGTACAGTTTTCTTGCTCATATAATTGTGAAAAATCGTATGATTGTAAAAGCATATAACTGAATTCCGTAAATGAGATACCATGTTCAATTCTAGAAGCAACAGAATCCTTTGCTAACATGTAGTTAACCGTAAAATGCTTCCCTGCATCACGAAGGAAATCAATAATCGTTACTTTTGATAACCAGTCGTTATTATCCCTAGCAATAGCGGCATTTTCTTCTGCCTCAAAATTTAATAAACCAGCTAGTTGCTTTCGAATACTTTCTGTATATCCATGAACAATACTTTCGTCATTCAATGTCCGTTCACTTGTTCTTCCGCTCGGATCCCCAATCATTCCTGTTCCCCCACCAATTAGAGCAATTGGGCGGTGTCCAGCCTGTTGGAATCTTTTTAACATCGTTATTGGTAATAAATGTCCGATATGCAAACTATCTGCTGTTGGATCGAATCCACAATATAAAGTTACTTGATTTTTGTCTAAATGATTATGTAACCCTTCGAAATCCGTTGTTTGATGAATCAATCCCCTGTTTTCTAAATCCTGTAAAATATCCAATTGCTCCACTCTCCAATATATAATAGAAACAAAAAAACCTTATCTACAAAAGGGACGAAGTATTATAAACTCGCGGTACCACCCTTATTGCAAATAACGTTTTGCCACTCAAGCGTTGATAACGATGACTTCACCGTCTCATGTAATATATCACATGAAATTGCTCCAGATTGTAATTCGCTTCTGCAAATATTGCTAGTTCTCACCAACCACTAGCTCTCTTAAAAGGGATTTGCATCGCTACTCTGATCTTTCCTCACAAATAATTATAATGTTTTAATTATACACTTATTCCAAATTAAAAGGCAACCATTTTGTATCTAAGGGCTAAAACAGGTATTATAATATAGAAATACATCTATATTCGTTACAGAAATGTAATCATTGATTGTTCGAACAAACCGACATTATTCGATTAAAATATGATATAATAAGAAGTTGAATTTAGGAGGGTACATAATGGATTTCAAACAGTCTTTCCAGGAATCAAAAAATAGATTTATATCGTTTTGGAAAAAAGGTAAGATTCAACGTACATCACGAATTACTTACGATGTTGTATGGAATATTATCTTATTTTTTATCGTCATCAGTGTAGTTGTTGCTGTATTTGCTGGAGGTGCTGGCGCAGGCTATTTTGCTTCCCTCGTTAAAGATGAACCACTTAGAGATTATGATGAAATGCAACGTGATATTTATAATTATGAAGAAACATCAAAACTCTACTTTGCTGGTGAAAAATATATAGGAGATATTCGAGCCGACCTACATCGCGAGGAAGTTGCTTTAGATGATATTTCTCCAACACTAGTAAATGCTGTTATTGCTACAGAAGACGATTTATTCTATGAACATAATGGCATCGTGCCAAAAGCAATTATTCGTGCAGTCTATCAAGATTTTTCCGGTTCCGATACAAGGACAGGAGGTAGTACATTAACACAGCAATTAATTAAGAATCAAATTTTAACGAATGAAGTATCATTTGAACGAAAAGCGAAGGAAATTTTACTCGCAATGCGATTGGAAAACTTCTTTGAAAAAGATGAAATTATGGAAGCTTATTTAAATATTGTTCCTTATGGAAGAGATGCTTCGGGTCAAAATATTGCCGGAATTCAAACAGCAG
>JAPFCO010000203.1 GCA_026169505.1 Pseudogracilibacillus sp. | reverse complement strand
TTGCTTGTTGTTTTGCTCTTTCCTGTTGTAACTTAACCGCATTTTTCACGAGTTCTTTATCTTCTGCAACTGTTTGTTTACGGAAGTTTTCTAAATCCTTCATTTCCGTTTTGACGTTAAAAGCCAGATTATATTTCCTTAGACCTACTGATTCACAATAATTATTAAAGATAGGCTCTAATTTCTTATTTAACGATGCTGCTTCAGCCTCACTTTTCACATGTAACGTAATTGTTGAATCTTCAATCGTCGGTATATCATCTTTAATATATCCTTGTGAAGGCATTAAATTAGATAATTGATGTGCAAAGTTCTTCCAGTAATACATTAGTTCTGTTTCGTTACAGTCTTTATTCTTACTGTTTAGTGTTAATTTCACATTGGCGATATGTTGAAAACTAGTTTGTAATTTTTGATAAAACATATTATAAACTTCAAATGGCAATACTTGTTCCATATTTACATGGAAATGCCAGAGTTTTTTTGATTTAAATACAATTACTTTATGTAATTCGCTACCTTTGAACTGAGCGTCAATAATTTCTTGTGGAAATTCTAATTGTTTTAATAATACTTCCATCTTTTCATGACTTGAAAGGCTCATTCAGCATCCCTCCAGTATATACTAAACTATCAATTTATATCATAACAATAAATGCGTAAAATTCATAATGGCTAATTCCTATTATTAATCGAAACAAAAATAACGTTGATTGAAATCAAAGCAGCGATACCGACAGGAATAACATGATCCTTGAGACCAGACAACTGACGAACACCACTAAAAGGCTCTTTTAGTAAGATTTATTACTTTTGAAAAAGATATATACACGCAGTAGACGAAAAGCAAGGGTCTGTAGCTCCGAACAGCGCATTACTATTGCACAGTTTATGTAAACTATAATGATTATGTAACAACTATTGCATAAAAGTTTACTTGTTTCATTCTATCATTCGTGCATAGTTTGTTCAGATTTAAACAATATTATTTGAATGATAAAGTGCATTTAATTTACGCTAAAACGAAAATATGGTTTTCTTTTTGGGAAAGAAAACCATATTTCATCAAAGTGTTTTTTATAAAAATAAACGTTGAATATCATTCCATGTTACCACAATCATGAGCAACATTAAGAGTGCAAAGCCAATGACATGGACAAACCCTTCTTTTTGAGGGTCAATTGGTTTACCTCGAATGGCTTCAATCCCTACGAATAATAGCCTACCACCATCTAACGCTGGCAATGGAACTAAATTAATAATTCCTAAGTTCACACTTAACATTGCCGTCCACATTAGATAACTCATAAATCCAGATTGAATTACCTGATCGGTTACATCATATATTCCCACTGGTCCCGAAAGCATTTCGATCGATAATTGGCCCGTAACTAACATAAATAAATTCTTTATTATTAATGTTGTCGTTTCATATGTTTGTGTAAATCCATACGTAAAGGTCTTCGTAAATGATTTCTCAAACGCTAGCAACACACCGACTTGTCCAACCTCTATACCTTCTTCTTCAATTTCAACTGCCTTCGGTGTAACAGTTAAATTTTCCGTATGATCGCCTCGTTGTACGACTAAATCGACTGGTTCATTCGGCTTTACTTGAATGACTTCTGTAAACTCCGTCCATGTCGAAACTGAACTTCCTTCAATTTCGATTACTTCGTCACCAGCTTGCATACCTGCTTCTTCAGCAGCACTATCAGATTGCACTTCTCCAATTAACGCTTTATCTGAAGGGACCCCTTGAGCGAGTCCAATAATTAGAAATAAAATAATTGCCAAAATAAAATTCATCATCGGACCTGCAAATAACTGCATTGCGCGTTGTCCTACTGTTTTTGATGCAAATTGACGATTGTATGGAGCAATTTGTGTCTCCATCTCATCCATAATAAAAAATGCTTGTGGATCAACGGAGAAAACTTTCATTTCATCTTCGCCAAGATTATATGCCTCAATTTGTAACTTATGGTCTAGATCAACCGCAGATACCTCTACTAATTGCGCATTTGGGTGTTTATCTTTATTATTCACGATTATTTTATTTACTTTTCTATCATCATTGAATTCTAAACCAATATGATGTCCTGGTTTTAATTCAATTATCTCCGGGTCATCACCAGCAACACGTACATAACCACCAGCTGGTATTAACCGAATCGTATATAATGTTTCATTCCGAGTAAACGAAAATATTTTAGGTCCAAAACCAATAGCAAACTCACGTGCCAACATTCCCGCTCTTTTTGCAAAAATCAAATGACCCCATTCGTGCACGGATACGAGGAGACCAAACATTAAAATAAAGGCAATAACCGTAGTCAAATAAAACACTCCTTTTACGACTTATTCATCAAAATTAGTCGCTCTTTAGCATATGTAACAAAACAAGTACAATTAGCATCTTTCTATTCTATACAAGTTACGCAAATTGTAACAAGTGTAGAACAATGAAAACAAATAATAAACTGTCCACGCGGTCTAAAACTCCACCATGACCTGGGAATAGCTTACCAAAGTCTTTAATATCATAATGTCGTTTAATTGCCGAGGCAACTAAATCCCCTATTTGACCGACAATGGAAATTACGATTGTTATAAAGATGACATATGAAAGTGAATAATCAAATGCATATACAAGTTGAAAAACAATCCCAACGATTAATGCTATAATTAATCCACCTACAGCACCACCAATCGTTTTATTTGGACTAATAGCTGGCCATAATTTCCGTTTTCCAAAAAACTTACCCATAAAGTAGGCACCTGAATCAGTTGCCCAAACGACAAATAAAATAAATAAGAAATAATTTAATCCAGTCATTCGTGTAATAATGATAAAGTAAAATGCCGTACCAATATAGATTGTTGCCAATAAAACAAAACTCGCTTGATCAAAAGTGAAATTGTTTTTTGTGAAAACAGATATCGTTAATAATATCAATAGAAACAAAGTAATCATACTAAATTTATCGAATGTATATGATCCTAACGTTAAATCACTATATGGTGTTAAAAGAAGCCATAAAAATGGCAAAGAGATTATAACATATATTATACCTTTATCTTTGTTGTACATCCGCATCATTTCATATAATCCAATTGTAGCTAGTAAATATGCAAATATGATAAAAGGCCAATTACCATATATAATTATTGGAACCAATATAAGTAATGCAATTATAGCCGTAATCACTCGCTGTTTCATATATGGTACAACTCCCTTATACTCCCCCGTAACGTCGCTTACGATTTTGATACTCTGTAATAGCATTTCCAAAAAGTTCTTCATTATAATCAGGCCACAATACGTCAGTAAACAATAGCTCTGTATAGGCCAACTGCCATAATAAAAAATTACTTAGTCGTTGTTCTCCGCTAGTACGAATAAGGAGGTCAGGATCTTCGATGTTTTTCGTATTTAAATAAGTAGCAAATGATTCTTCGTCTACTGAATCAATTGTTAACTTTCCTTCATCAACATCTCTGACAATCTCTTTCATCGCACACATGATATCGTAACGCCCTCCATAATTAAAGGCAAAATTTAAGAGTAAACCATCATTATCCTTCGTCTGCTCTTTTGCATGAATAATTGCTTTTCTTGTATGTGGAGGTAGTGAATCAAAGTCACCAATTGTATCAATTCTCACATTATTTTCAATCATCTCTGGTAAATAAATATGCAAAAACTCTTTAGGGAGCCGCATCAAAAAGTCTACTTCAGGTTTTGGTCTTTTCCAATTTTCTGTAGAAAAGGCGAATAATGTTAATATCTTGATATCATATTTCACTGCTGATCGAACGATCTTTTGAACAACTGTCATACCTTCTTTATGTCCGGCTATACGTGGTAGACCCTTTTTCTTAGCCCACCTACCATTACCGTCCATAATAATAGCAATATGTTCTGGAGTATTCTCATGTTTTATACGTTCCAGCTTTTTCCGTTTTTTTCGAAAAAAAGGTAATCTTATAGACATCTTTTGTCCCCCAAAAGGATTGCAATATGCTATTCTACCCTAATAACATTCATGTCAACGAACACAGAATGGGTATATAAATCCTCATTGTTAATTTATCTTTCATACAACGTCACATGAACAAAATGACATGTTATTGACTATTTATATGAACGATATAAATACTTTAAAAATTCATAGTGAAATAAAAGCCCTCTTAAAACAAGAGGGCTGCTTTATTCAAACCATGTTGTTAAACTTCTAAAATTTCTGCTTCTTTATCTGCGGATAAATCATCAATTTGTTGAATAAATCCGTCTGTTTCTTTTTGAACTTGGTCTTGATTTATTCTTAACTCATCCTCTGTAATGACAGCATCTTTTTCCAACTTTTTCAGTTGGTCATTTGCTTCACGCCGAACATTTCTTACTTGTATTCGTGATTCTTCAGCATACTTACCAACAACTTTTGTTAACTCTTTACGTCTTTCTTCCGTTAATGCAGGTATGCTAATACGAATGATATTTCCATCGTTTGAAGGAGAAAGACCAATATCTGCCTTTAAAATTGCCTTTTCGATTTCACCAACCGCTGTTTTATCGAATGGAGTAATAACAAGTAACCTTGCCTCAGGTGCGCCCACTTGAGCCAATTGATTTAAAGGAGTTGCTGCTCCATAATAATAAACAAATATATTATCTAAAATATTTGGATTTGCTCGTCCTGCTCTTACAGTAGCTATATTTTTTGAAAAAGCTTGAATTGCTGTGTCCATTTTTTCACGCATATTTTTCATTATATTATTCGGCATTATTATTTCCCCCTAATAGTTGTTCCTAGCACTTCACCTTCTACAACTCTTTTTATATTTCCCTCTTCCGTAATAGAAAATACAATTAATGGGATATCATTATCCATACATAAAGATGAAGCCGTTGAGTCCATTACTTCTAAGCCTTCATTCAACATATCCATATAGGATAGTTTATCATATTTCACAGCATTTTTGTTTGTTTTAGGGTCATCACTATAGACTCCATCCACATTGTTTTTTGCCATTAAAATAACTTCTGCTTCAATTTCGGCCGCTCGTAAAGCAGCAGTAGTATCTGTTGAAAAATAAGGATTTCCAGTACCAGCTGCAAAAATTACAACGCGTTTTTTCTCCAGATGACGAATTGCTTTCCTTCTAATATATGGTTCAGCAACTTGTCTCATTTCAATTGATGTTTGTACCCTTGTTTGAATACCAATATCCTCTAAGCTATCTTGCAGTGCTAAAGAATTCATAACTGTAGCTAGCATGCCCATATAGTCAGCGTTCGCACGATCCATACCCATCTCGCTACCTATTTTACCCCGCCATATATTCCCACCGCCAACAACAATAGATGTTTCAACACCTAATTCAACAACTTCTTTCACTTGTTTTGCAATTGACTTGATAATTTTTGGCTCTATTCCGAATCCTTCATCACCACTAAGAGCTTCTCCGCTCAACTTTAATACAATTCTACGATAACGCGCCGTCATATTTACCTCCACCAAGCTGAAAATTTATTATCTACATTATTATACCACTAAGAAATAGGGAACACCAAGTGTCCCCTATTATGAAAGTAAAGTATTTGCTAGTAAGTTTGCTCTTCCCTTTACATAAAGTGTCACTACGTTCCTAGTTTCACCTGTATAAAACTATTTAGCTATATTGTTTTAGTTCTTTTTCATTTGACTCATTACTTCTTCAGCAAAGTCTTCTTCTTTCTTTTCGATTCCTTCGCCAACTTCAAAGCGAACAAATGTATTAACAGTTGCCCCTTTGTCAGCTACATACTTTTTCACTTTTACATCGGAATCTTTTACAAATGGTTGCTCTAATAAACAAATGTCTTCAAAGAATTTACCTAAACGACCTTCGACCATTTTCTCAACAATCTTTTCTGGTTTTCCTTCGTTTAATGCTTGTTCTTTAAGGACTTCACGCTCACGGTTGACCTCATCTTCATTAACATCTTCACGTGAGACATAGCTTGGATTCACAGCAGCAACATGCATTGCGATATCTTTTGCAACTTCTTCATCTGATGAACCTTCTAATAAAGTTAATGCACCGATTCTTCCACCCATATGCAAGTATGATCCAAAGACTGCATCATCTGATTTGTTTAATAATGCAAAACGACGTAGCGTAATCTTCTCACCTATTGTCGCAACTGTTGTGTTGATATATTCTTCAACTGTTTGTCCTTTTCCATCAAGCTCTTGTTGTAGTGCAGCTTCTAAATCAGCTGGTTTTTTAGTAACAAGATGCTTCCCTAAATCCGCAGCTAGCTCTTGAAACGTTTCGCCTCTAGTGACAAAGTCCGTTTCACAGTTTAATTCTAATAATACTGCGTCATTACCGTTCACTTCAATAAACGCAGTTCCTTCTGCTGCAATTCGGTCTGCTTTTTTTGCAGCTTGAGCTGCACCACTTGTACGTAAGAAATCAATTGCATCTTCCATGTTCCCGTTTGTTTCAGTTAGTGCCTTTTTACAATCCATCATTCCGGCACCTGTTTTTTCACGTAATTCTTTTACCATCTTTGCTGTAATAGCCATTTATATAGTCCTCCCATTTCATATTTAATTGCTTAATCGATACAATCAGTCTTTAAAAAAGGTGATAAAAGGTTATCCCCTTATCACCTCTGTTTTAATTTACTCTTTAACAGACGCTTCTTGGTCCGCTTTTTCGTTTTCTTTATTGTCAACTGCTTCTTCTTCCGCAGCTTCTAATTCTGTTCCTTGATTTCCTTCGATAATTGCATCTGCTACAGTAGAAGTTAATAACTTCACAGCACGAATCGCATCATCGTTTGCAGGAATAACATAATCAATTTCGTCCGGATCACAGTTCGTATCCACAATTCCGACAATTGGAATATTTAATTTACGAGCTTCTGCTATTGCAATACTCTCTTTACGAGGGTCAATAACAAAAATAGCGTCAGGTAGTTTCTTCATTTCTTTAATACCACCTAAAAATTTCACTAGCTTTTCTTTTTCTTTTAATAGATCTACTGTTTCTTTCTTAGGTAACACTTCAAATGTACCATCTTCTTCCATTCTTTCAATATCTTTTAAACGATTAATTCGTTTACGGATTGTTTGGAAGTTCGTAAGTGTTCCACCAAGCCAACGTTGGTTAACATAGAACATTCCTGAACGATTTGCTTCATCTCTAACAGATTCTTGTGCTTGTTTTTTCGTTCCAACAAAAAGGATTGTTCCACCATTTTCACCTAGTTGACGAACAAACTCGTATGCTTCTTCGATTTTCTTAACCGTTTTTTGTAAATCGATGATATAAATACCATTTCTTTCTGTGAAAATGTATTTCTTCATCTTTGGATTCCAACGACGTGTTTGGTGACCGAAATGAACACCTGCTTCTAACAATTGTTTCATTGAAATTACTGCCATAATACTTCCTCCTCTTGGTTACTCCTCCATTATCGTTATAGTTAGCATATTAACCTTTATCAGGCACCATATATACTTAATCGACAATGTGTGTAATATAATGTTGATATTCTAATACATATATTAGTTTACCATAGTTTAAATTATCATATACATGATGATTATTCAAGTATTTAGTTTCAGTTTTTGTTGTAAATTTAAAATAAGCTCAACTTCTGTCTTACCACAAGTTAGTTTCTCAGCAATTTCTTCTATTGAATAACCTTCTTCATTTAATTGTAGGACTTTTCCTTCCATCGATAATTCCATTTGTTCCTGTTTACCCTCGACAAGATCTGTCATCTGCAGATCTGTTCCAACTAATTCTGATATTTCATCATCTGATTTTGTTTGCTGTGTAGCTGATGTTTTGATTAGTTCATTATGAAGTTGATCATTTCCCGTTTGATTTTGTTTTCTTACTAATTGTTCTTGCAATTGTTTGTTTTCGGCTTTTATTTCATTTAGAAATTGCAACATCATCGTTTCGGTCTCTTTGTCCTTGAATTGCTTCACTTGTTGAATCTGCTTTACTAATTGAAATATTGCAATCAAGATAATGATGTGAATTAAGAAGCTAATAATTAATAATAATGATGTCATGTGATCCCTACTATCCTGTAAAATCTATGTGCTTTCCTATATATGGATGTGTTATTTTCACTTGTTTTTCATGGTGCATTTTATTGATATGTTCATTACTTTCATGTAATTTTATCGGATTGTTATGACCATCCTCATTTCCACTTCTTTTCTCTACATGTTCATATTGATTTACTTGTTGGCGTTTTAAACGAACTTCTTGTAGTTGTTGTTCTGATAACACTGCTTGTAATTGTTGACCCTGTCTATTGAATTGATCTTGCATCCTACTTGCATCTTGAGATCTAGAAATAGCCATTTGCATATCAATCGATTTTAAACCCATATAATCCCTTCCTTATTAAGTGAGATATGAGAAGCTAGCTTTTAATGATGAGTAATCACAATATCGTTGTGTTCCAATTTGACAACAACCTGTTGGTAGTTTTGATCTATTTTGCGATGATACTTTCCAAACGCAATAACCGTGTTAGGATATATTGTACCAAAAACTTTTACATCTGAATATTGAATTGTATCAGAAATTAACTTCATTTTCTGTAACTGGTTCTCTACTTCTATTAATTGGTCTTGTATTTTCTTTTGAGAGAAATGTAATTTAGTCAACGTTATTTTCCCTTTGGAATTACTAACGTTTTGCTCCTTACTCCCTAACTTTTTACTTATTAGATGCAGTTTCTGCATGTTAGTAAGTAATGTTTCTTTTTCCTCCGATAATGCCGTATGTTTTTTATAATCCTCATGATCAACTCCAACAGATAATTGTGTCGGTGTATGAATACGATTACCAATATCTTTTGCTTCAATCGAATATCCAGCAAACAATGTTCCACCGATAATATTACCACGATGACAAGTAATATCATAGCCTGCCGAGCAATCACTATGTAATACAGAGTTCTCTACATGGATATTTCTACCAACCTTAATGATCGCTTGATTAATATAACCAATATACACATCTTCTCCTGCTTCTAACACACCTTTTTTTAAGCCGGCAATCCCTTCTGCAATATAAATCGATCCTCCTGCCTTTATGGTGGCAGCCTCAACTAGACCAAATATTTTAATATCTCCTGCTGCTTTTACCGTAAAACCACTAGGAACATCGCCACGAATAATGACTGAACCATTGAAATCAATATTTCCAGTTCGCATAGAAATGTCCTCATTCACCTCATAAACTGTATAAATATTAATCGCTTTCATTCCGAAATTGACCAATCCATCTGCCTTTGCATAAAATGATTGATCTGATTCATTAAAATGAACATTCTTTCCGGCTTTCATATACAAAGGCTTGCCGGCTTTAGCTTTTATTGCTTTGCCTGTAACCGTCATCCCATTTTCACCTTTTGTTGGTGGAATTAATGTAGCTATTTGCGTTTCCCTGTGAACAATTGGTAAACGCATGACATTACGAAAGTCCTTACTATCTGAATGATCAATTGTGGTGTTCGTATTGATTGAATATTGCATATGGCCATCTTTTCCATCTGTTTTTACATAGCCTTTAGCTACTTCGATGGGGAAGATATCCACTGAAAATTGCTGAACAAATTGTTGAATATTCTCTTCAATTAAACCGAAAGTAACTTTTTCTTGCTGTAAGAAATTTATTACTTCTTGTTTAGTAAATGTTCGTTTCATCAATTCACCAATATGTTCTTTATTATACATTAATTGTGCGGTTAAATAATCATCCGATACTGTAACCGTTAATAATTCACGTAAATTCCCCATCTACTTCCTCCTTATTCAATCTTAGATTTATCCATTTTATAATCCGTATTACTACTACAACCTATAGTTGAGTAGCTGATTTAGGCAATTATGAAATTGATTCTGATAAAATAGATTGTAGTTTAGATATCGCCTTCTTATGAATCTGAGAAATCCTTGATGTTGATAAGTCTAAAACATCGCCTATTTCTGTTAAAGTCAGTTCTTCAACATACACTAAACTAATAACGAGTTGTTCCCGCTCATTCAATTGTTGGATACTTTGAATTAATTCTTTTTTTACTTCATTAGAAATGATATGTTCATCTGGCGTGGGAGTATGTTCATCATTGATAAATAATAATGCATGACTTCCTTCATCAGTTTCATCTGTCTGATAATTAGCATCCAGAGATTGAACATTTGCTAACAGTATATCTGTTCTAGTCGCTTCTACTTCCTCTACTTCAATTTGTAATGCTGTTGCAATATCTGACGTTGTTGGTATTCGATTTAGTTGTTGTTCTAACTGTTCACTCTTTTTTTCGATTTTTTTCGCCTTATCCCTAAGTGTTCTTGGTAACCAGTCTTCTTTTCTTAATCCATCCATGATTGAACCATGAACACGAATGGACGCATATGTAGAAAATTTCACCTTACGTTTCGGTTCAAATTTATACAATGCGTCATATAAGCCCATCAGTCCTAGGCTTTTTAAGTCTGCTTTATCAAAACTAGCTGGAATATAGCTAGCAATTCTATCTACCTGATAATCGACAATATGCATATAATATTGGATCAGTTCATTTGCTAGAATGCCATTTTGATCTTGTTGCCACTGTTTCCATAAACGCTCTTCGTGCTGGGAGTTGTCCATTTCCTTATATATGCCTCCCCCTACCTCATAATTTGTCTTCATATCGTCATATCACTACTTCGCTTTTACTCACTGTTCGAATCTTTAAATCACCTGTTTTTGGATCAAAGATAATCGTTCTTCCGTTATGACCTCCAACATCTGACGCGATTACAGGGATTCCATATTCGTGTAAGTGTGTTAATACCGCATCAACATTACGTGGGCCAATTCGCATTACTTCGTTTGACAGTTGATTTGGAAACATTTGTGCGCCGCCAGCAATTTTCGCTTTTAAATATAATTTAACTGCTCCTTGTTCTAGGACCATATTGATTAAACTATTAATTGCTGTATCCGCATATTTATATGGATTTAAATCAGATTGCTTAGATAAGCTAGATTCAGGTAGCATAATATGTGCTAATCCCGCAATTTGGTTTGATAGATCGTAGACAATCACTCCTACACAGGAGCCTAATCCAGACGTCCTAATAGTATTCGGACTTTTTACAAGTTTTAAATCGGCAATTCCAACTTTAACAACTGAAGCTACTTTATTCATACTTGTCAACACCTAATGCGGAAAATAATTTAGGGATAGAATCCAATTCTGGTACTAATAAAAAATGACCTTGAGCATTTTTCTGTTTATCATCACCCGAAAATTTAGTACCAATCATCATTGAATGATCTGCTACTTGAGACAGTTCAATTAAACCAGTCACTAAAGTTGCACCTGCCATATCTATACTGATAAATGGAACCGTCGTACTAATTTTTATATTTGAAAAATCTGCTAGGGCAGAAATATATGCTCCTACGACAATATTAGCTACTTCTTTTAATACAGAAATAATCATCTCATCCATATTGTCCATTGTACTTATCTGAATCGTATCATCACGCAACATTTGTCTAACGATCAATGTCGCTTCCTCGATAGATAATAGAAAATATACTGTTCCCGTAATATCTCCCTCAACTTTAAAAAAAGTTGTAACTAATACTTCCTCAGGTCCACCGACGATGTCAATCATTTCATTGATTGTAAGTAAATGAACATAAGGCACTTCCATTTTAACTTCTTGATCCATTAATATAGCCATTGAAGTTGTAGCATTTCCTGCACCTATATTACCAATTTCACGTAGTACTTCATTTTCCAAATGTGTAAAATTATGATTCATGTTGCAACCTCTTTAATTCTTGTGTTGACTCAATGTCATCTGAATCATTCAATAAATATGCCATATCAAGTAGAATAAGGAGACGTTTTGGAAGTTTTATAACTCCTTCAATATAATCCAATACGTCTGATTCTACTGTTTCCGGTGGTGTTTCGATCTGTTCTGTTTGAATGTCAATTACATCATTCGCACCTTCCACAATTAATCCAACTGTTAATGATTCGATATGGACAATTAAAATACGAGTTTGATCTGTAAATTTCGTCGACTTATTGTGTAGCTTTTTTTTCAAATCAATCACAGGTGTAATAATCCCCCGTAAATTAATTACTCCCTTTACATATTTAGGAGCGGAAGGCACTCGTGTTATCGGTAAAACACGTTCAATAGAGCCTACCTCATCGACAGAAATAGCATATTCATTCTGATTAACTAAAAAGGCAATTAATTTATTTTCTAATAATGGTTGCATTATGATTGCTCCCTCCTTCATCAAAAACCTAACTGATCAGCGCATTTGTATCAATAATTAAAGCTACTTCTCCATCACCTATAATCGTTGCACCTGATATAGCAAATATGTTCGTTAAGTAATCTCCTAAAGACTTTAAGACAACTTCTTGTTGACCAATAAATGAATCTACAATCAGTCCTGTTAATTTGTCTCCTTTTCTCACAATAACGACAGAAACGTAATCATCGCCTTCATCTTGCTCTGATGGATCAACGTCAAATACTTCATGTAAATCAGATAATGGTACAACACTTCCACGAAAATCAATTACTTGATGGTGATGTGCTGCATAAATTTCATCCCGATGAATAATAGTTGCTTCAATTATAGATGACAATGGAATAGCATACTTTTCTTTTTTTAGTTCAACTAATAAAACGGAAATAATCGATAATGTTAATGGTAGTTGAATAGTGAAAACTGATTTTTCACCTTGTATCGCATCAATCGATATATTTCCTCCCAATGATTCAATCGTGTTTTTAACTACATCTAACCCTACGCCACGTCCAGACACGTCAGATATCTCTTCATTTGTAGAAAAACCACTCGCTAAGATTAATTCATATGTTTGTTGATCAGACAGTGCCGCAGCATTTTCTGGCGTTATGATTCCTTTATCAATCGCTTTTTGCTTTACTTTCTTTTTGTCGATTCCTGCCCCATCATCTGAAATTTCTACAAATATATAGTTACCACTATGATAGGCTTCTAATGTCACTTTCCCTTGTGGATCCTTCCCATTTTCTAAACGCACTTCTGGACTTTCAATCCCATGGTCAATTGCATTACGTATTAAATGAACGAGAGGGTCACCAATCTCATCAATTACTGTTCGATCTAATTCTGTTTCAGCTCCAATGATGTCAATTTCAACCTCTTTGTGTAAATCACGAGCTAATTGTCTAATCATGCGTGGAAAACGATTAAACACTGTATTTATTGGCACCATTCTCATCGTTAAAATGATATTTTGTAAATCACTTGATACCCTTGACATGCGTTCCACTGTGTCATCTAAAGCAACATTTTTTAATTC
>JAPFCO010000273.1 GCA_026169505.1 Pseudogracilibacillus sp. | reverse complement strand
ATTGTTCTGTGGATAGACTATTTGATAAACGTTCAGATAAAACGAGTAAATCTTCATCGATTTCATTGAATTCGCTTACATACTTAATATTATTAATTAAAATAAAATCCGATATTAGACCGCCTTCCTGCTCAATGTACAATGCCATTTGTACTAAGTCACTCTTTACTTGATTTTGCTCAATAATGTCTTTTACATCCGCTTTGGATGCGCTTAATTGTAAAAAGACAAGTACCGTTGCACAAACAAATAATAATGAAGAAATAGAAAAGGCAACTAAATATTTACCTCCAATTTTGATCTTACGGGTGAAACGTGGCTTCCTTGTTTGGCTCTTAATCTTTTCTTTTTTCTTTTTCCTTTTAAATAACATGTTTTTCTTCCTTTCTAAACGGATTGTTATTGGCATATTTAATTATAGTCAAAAGGAACTATATGTCAACTGGGACCCCGGACCTATTAAGTGAATGGTATTAGTTAATATTCATTTTTCTTTCATTATGTAGGTGAAAAACGTAAACTAGTAGTAGAGATATTAGTAAAGGACGTGCTTTCATGGAGATGGATATTAACCAAAGAAAGACAGAACATATAAGATTATGTTTGACTGACCAAGTAGAGGGTGTTAATAAATCAACTGGATTGGAAGGTATTTCTTTTATTCATAATGCCTTACCAGAAATAGATTTTAATGATATTAGTTTAACTACAGACTTTTTGCAAAAACAATTAAAAGCACCGTTTCTTGTTAGTTCAATGACAGGAGGCTCTGCTCTTGCTACAGAGATTAATTTGAATTTAGCAGTTGCAAGTGAAGAAAAGGGTTGGGCAATTGGATTAGGGTCAACTCGTGCCTTGCTAGAAAGTACTGCATATGAGGATTCTTTTTTAATCCGGAAGCAAGCTAAAACAGTACCAGTGATCGCTAACTTAGGCGCTGTACAGCTTAATTATGGCTATGGTGTGGATGAATGTCAGCGAATTGTCGACGCAACAGAAGCAGATTCGCTCGTACTACATTTAAATAGTTTACAAGAAGTAGTGCAAGATGGCGGGGATTTGAATTTCGATCAGCTGTTGCCTAGAATTGAAGAAATTTGTAAAAAACTAAGTGTTCCAGTAGGCGTGAAAGAGGTTGGTTTTGGTATTGATGGGACAGTAGCTAAAAAACTTTATGATGTAGGGATACACTATGTAGATGTTGCCGGTGCAGGTGGAACATCATGGAGCCAAGTGGAAAAACTCCGGACGAAAGATCCACTTCGTGAAGCGGCAGCTGAAGCATTCAATAATTGGGGTTTACCAACGAAAGATTGTTTAGTGTCAGTAAGAAGTGCTTTACCAAAGGTTCCTTTAGTAGCGAGCGGTGGTATGAAAACTGGTCTTGATGCAGCGAAAGCATTAACGATTGGTGCGGATGTTGTTGGTTATGCGCGTACATTATTAAAGGCAGCTACGGAATCGGTTGAGGAAGTTATCAACGTAATGGATCAAATAGAGTTTGAATTAAAAATGGCAATGTTTGGAATTGGCGTGAAAACGTTAGAGGAATTAAAAAATACGAACCGAGTAACCATTATGGGACGCTCTTTATTAGACGAATAAACATAGTTTGTTATTAGCATTTCATATGAATCATGAAGCAGCTTACAAAACGCACTTTATTGTAGGCTGCTTTTTGTGTGAAGTATTTATGCCCGGGTTGAGCAAATAGATATATGGACGCATTTGGATTATGGTAAAATAAAGCTAGATGAACGAGGTGTATGAGACATGAAAATAGAAGTGTGGTTTGACTTTGCTTGTCCGTCTTGTTATGTAGGGAACAAGACGTTAGAAATAGCTATAGAATACTTTGGAAAAGATAAATTTATCCAAACTGAATATAAAAGCTTTCAACTTGAACCAAATGTAAAGAATGAATCTACAGAAAAAGTACTGGATGTATTACAAAGAAAATATCAATTATCCGTACAGAAGAAGGAAGAATTACAGCGGGACCTTATAGAAAAAGCCGATCAAATTGGGTTGAACATAGACTTAGTAGATACATTATCTAGAGACACGTATGATGCTCATCGTTTAGTGAAGTTTGCAGAAAGGGTAGGTAAAGACGCTGAGATCATTGAACGTATCTATCATAAGTTCTTTTCAGAAAAGGAAGACATTGGTGAAAAATCGACCTTGTTATCAATTGCTAAACAAGTAGGCTTGGATGAGATAGAGGCAGAAACGTTATTATCATTTAATAAGTATGAAAAGGCTGTTTTAGAAGATCAAATGACTGCCGAAGAAATGGGGATCAAAGGTGTACCATTTCTTATATTTAATAATACGTACGCTGTATCAGGTGTTCAACCACCTTCTGTTTATATTAATTTATTGCAAGATATATGGGAAGAAGACCCAATCTGTTTTGAAGATAAACGGATAAATGCGAATAAGACATATTGTGAAGGTAATGATTGTGATAAAAGGTAAATAAGAGACATGTAAGAAAATTTAAGACTGTCGATACATATTAGGCAGTCTTTTATTTATAGAGTGTTTTCCGAAAGCGCAAGATACCTTGTTGTTTCATCAAGGAAATCAACTTCACATAGGGAATCCTAGGATGATTTATTTCGTTGCTAAGGAAGTTTAGATATGTTATACTTTTATATGACAACTAATTGATAATGAATCTCATTCTTATTTAGATTGATTCGCAAATTAAAGTCATTACTAGATTAGAATGATGATAAATAGAGAGAGATATACAATGAAATTACGTTATTTAATAATAGCATTAATCTTATTATCAGTCGCATCTATTTTTGTAGGTGTATCAAATCTTTCTCCAACAGATTTGTTCAATTTGACTGAAGAACAATCAGAAGTTTTATTAATAAGTAGGCTACCAAGATTAATAAGTATTTTAATTGCCGGATCTAGCATGAGTATTGCTGGATTAATCATGCAGCAATTGAGTAAAAATAAATTCGTCTCACCGACAACAGCAGGAACAATAGATTCTGCTCGTTTCGGAGTGTTAGTTTCACTGATGGTATTTACTTCAGCATCCCCATTATTAAAAGTAAGTGTGTCTTTTGCATTTGCATTAATCGGTACATTCGTTTTTATGAAGATATTGGAGAATATTCAGTTTAAAGATCCAGTATTTATTCCTTTAGTGGGATTGATGTTTGGAAGTATTATAGAATCGCTATCAACATTTTTTGCATATAGAAATGATCTAATTCAAAATATGGCATCATGGATGCAAGGCGATTTCTCTATGATTATGAGTGGAAATTACGAATTATTATATGTTAGTATTCCGACACTTATTATTGCTTATATGTTTGCAAATAAATTCACCATCGCAGGGATGGGCGAAGACTTTGCTAAAAATCTTGGTCTAAATTATCGGCAAGTCGTTAATTTAGGTTTAGTTATTACAGCTTTAGTAACAGCTTCCGTCGTTCTGTCAGTAGGTGTGATTCCTTTTTTAGGACTGATCATACCGAATATTGTGACAATCTATCAAGGAGATCATTTGAAGAACAATCTTATACATACAGCGATTTTAGGGGCAGTTTTTGTGCTTGCTTGTGATGTCATTGGAAGGTTAATTATTTACCCATATGAAATCCCAATCAATTTAACTGTTGGAGTAATTGGTAGTGGAATTTTCCTCTATTTGCTATTTAGGAGGAAACGATATGGGTTATAAGAATAAGACAATATTACTTGCAATCGTATCCTTGATTTTAGCTGCATTGTATATCTTTTATGATTTGACGGGCAATATATCCTATATTTTGCCCAAAAGAATTATTAAGGTAGTTGCCATTATTATAACGGGTGGTGCAATTGCCTTCTCTACTACTATTTTCATGACAATTACGAACAATCGAATTTTGACACCGAGTATAATGGGGCTAGATTCCTTATATATGCTAACACAAACGTTTATCATTTTTATATTCGGTTCAAGATCGCTCATCATGATGAATGGTAATATTAATTATTTGTTGTCAGTAGGAATTATGGTGATATTTTCACTAGTCTTTTACAGGCTGTTATTTAAAGGAGAAGATAATAATATATATTTTCTCTTATTAATAGGTATGATTTTGGGGACCTTCTTTAGTAGTTTTACATCATTTATGCAAGTATTAATTGATCCAAATGAGTTTATGGTTGCGCAAGATAGGATGTTTGCAAGTATAAATAATGTAAATGAAAATCTGGTCTATTTATCCATTATATTAATTATTGTTGTCGTATTGTATTTTATACGATTTTATAAATATTTAGATGTACTTTCGTTAGGAAAGGATCATGCAATTAATCTTGGTGTGCCTTACGACAATGTCGTGAGACAGCTATTAATTATCGTTGCAATCCTTATCTCAATTGCGACTGCTTTAATCGGTCCAATTACATTTTTAGGATTATTAGTTGTCAATATTGCTTATCAATTCATCAATACGTATAAGCATTTCTATATTATATTAGCATCAATCTTCTTAAGTATTATCGCATTAATAGGCGGACAGTTTATCGTAGAGAAAATCTTTGTGTTCAATACAACAATCAGTGTCATTATAAATTTTGTCGGTGGTATTTACTTTATCTATTTATTATTAAAGGAGAATAAAACATGGTAGATATAAAAGGTGTTTTGAAAACATATAACAAAAAAGCAGTCGTTGATGATGTTTCGTTAACTATACCAAAAGGAAAAATAACGTCTTTTATTGGACCAAATGGAGCAGGGAAAAGTACATTGATCTCAATGATTAGTAGACTTATCGCTAAAGATGAAGGAATTATAACGATTGAAGGGAAAGATATTACTGAAGTTAAGTCTGAAACGCTTGCTCGTAAAATATCTATCTTAAAACAATCGAATTCTTCTATGAATGTGAAATTAACGATAAAAGAGCTAGTCTCATTTGGACGATTCCCATACTGTAAAGGAAACTTAAAGAAATACGACTGGGAAAAAGTAGATGAAGCAATTAGTTATATGGAATTGGAAAACATGCAAGATAAATATTTAGACCAACTAAGTGGTGGTCAGCGTCAGCGTGCATATATTGCCATGGTACTTGCACAAGATACGGAATATATTTTACTTGATGAACCTTTAAATAATTTAGATATGCGCCACTCTGTACAAATTATGAAGACATTAAGACGTCTCGTAGATGAATTAGGAAAAACAATT
>JAPFCO010000281.1 GCA_026169505.1 Pseudogracilibacillus sp. | reverse complement strand
TTGCTCGTAAAAGCAGCAGAATTATCAAAAGATGAAAAACTGAAGGAATTACTTGAACCAGAAAATGATGAAGCATTAAAAGAATATATCTATGGTAGAGATCTATTAGATTTGGTGCAAGACTTTGGACCGTGGGATGGAACTGCAAATGATTTTACTAGTTTATTGCGTAAAATTCCACCTCGCTTATATTCTGTTGCAAGCAGTCTAGCAGCAAATCCTGATGAAGTACATTTAACGATTGGAACAGTACGTTATTCAATCGAAGAAAGAGAAAGATATGGTGTTTGTTCAGGAGAATTTGCCCACCGCATCGAGCCTGGAGACACGATCCCTGTTTACGTACAGAAAAATGCTAATTTTTCATTGCCTGAAAATCAAGATACACCAATTATTATGATTGGGCCAGGTACTGGTGTAGCTCCGTTTAGATCATTCTTAGAAGAACGAGAAGAACTAGACGCTGATGGAAAGTCTTGGTTGTTTTTCGGTGATCAACATTATGTAACAGACTTTATTTATCAAGTAGAGTGGCAACGTTGGTTAAAAGATGGTGTGTTAACAAAAATGGATATCGCATTTTCCCGTGATACCGTTGAGAAAGTCTACGTACAACATAAGATAGCTGAAAATAGTGAAGAACTGTATCAATGGATTGAAGAAGGAGCAGTTATCTACGTTTGTGGAGATGAAAAGTATATGGCGGTTGATGTGCATGAGACGCTTTTGTCTATTATAAAAAAGGAAGGCAATAAGAGTGAGGAAGAAGCGAATGCTTTTTTAACAACTTTACAACAGGAAAACCGTTATCAACGTGATGTTTATTAAAGGAGGATATTGATATTTATGACAAAAAAGATAGTACTACCAACACAAGAAGGTCCGCCAAGTGATGTAGAACGAATCAAAGCAGACAGTAATTACTTGCGGGGGTCATTGGTAGAAACAATGGAAGATCCGATTACATCTGGCATTCCAGATGATGATAATCGCTTAATGAAATTCCATGGTAGTTATTTACAAGATGATCGCGACCTGCGAACAGAACGCCAACGACAAAAACTAGAACCAGCATACCAGTTCATGATCCGTATTCGTGCACCAGGTGGGCTAGCAACTCCAGAGCAATGGCTAGTGATGGACGAATTAGCAAATAAGTATGCTAATCAAACATTAAAATTAACGACACGACAAGCTTTTCAATTGCATGGAATTTTAAAGTGGAATATGGAACAAACTATTCAAGAAATCAATGACTCTTTAATGGATTCGTTAGCAGCATGTGGGGATGTCAATCGAAATGTGATGTGTAATCCAAACCCATATCAATCAGACGTCCATGCAGAAGTGTATGATTGGGCAGCAAAACTAAGCGAATACTTATCACCACGAACAAATGCATACCATGAAATTTGGTTAGACGGTGAAAAGGTAATTGATAGTAAAGAAGATGTGGAGCAGGAACCAATGTATGGTGCGCTTTATTTACCTCGGAAATTTAAAATCGGTATAGCAGTCCCGCCGAATAATGATGTGGATGTGTTTTCACAGGATATTGGCTTTATTGCGATCCTTGAAAATAATCAATTGGTTGGATTCAATGTTGCCGTTGGTGGAGGAATGGGAATGACCCATGGGGATACAGAAACTTATCCACAATTAGCCCGTGTGATTGGTTTTACTCCAGCAGATAAAATAGTTGATGTAGCTGAAAAGATTATTACGATTCAGCGTGATTATGGGAATCGCTCTGTTCGAAAGTATGCTCGTTTCAAATATACAATTGATGCTCGGGGGCTGGAATGGATAAGTGAGGAGCTTCATCATCGACTTGGTTGGGAGCTAGAAGAAGCACGTGATTATAGCTTTGATCATAACGGTGATCGATACGGTTGGGTAAAAGGTAGTAATGATAAATGGCATTTTACTTTATTTATCCAAAATGGTCGAATTCTAGATACGGACGACTATCCACTGATGACTGGACTTCGAGAAATAGCTAAAGTGCACACAGGTGATTTTCGCTTAAGTCCTAATCAAAATTTAATAATTAGTAATGTAACAGAAGATAAGAAGGAAGAAATTATCTCTCTACTAGATCAATATAATATTAACGATGGTGCACAACACACTGCATTAAAAAGAAGCTCGATGGCATGTGTGGCTTTTCCAACTTGTGGTCTAGCGATGGCAGAAGCGGAACGATATTTACCTTCTTTATTAAATAAAATTGAAGAAATTATTGATGAAGCAGGATTACGTGATAAGGAAATTATTATCCGGATGTCTGGTTGCCCAAACGGATGTTCAAGACCAGCACTAGGGGAGATTGGTTTTATTGGAAAGTCACCAGGAAAGTAT
Source organism: Pseudogracilibacillus sp. (assembly GCA_026169505.1). Taxonomy (GTDB): domain Bacteria; phylum Bacillota; class Bacilli; order Bacillales; family Amphibacillaceae; genus Pseudogracilibacillus. The sequence goes on along the minus strand of JAPFCO010000281.1, from coordinate 4,233 downwards.
AATATGTATTTAGGCGCAGGTTTTGTAGGTGATAGATTAAATAAGCTGTACAAAGAAAATGTCGATGAAGAAGAGATTTTAAACATATTACAAACATTGTTGTTTCAATATGCTAAAGAAAGACTGGAAGGGGAACATTTTGGTGATTTCGTTATTCGAGCAGGTCATGTGAAAGCGGTGGAATCGGGTTTAGATTTTCATGATTGATATAGTGAACAGGTTACTATTTGAAGTTAATGTAAATACAAGGTAGCCAACATGAAAAGGTGAATAATATTATGGGGAATTATTCAATTGAATTAAATATGCAAAATAAAAAAGCAATCATAGTTGGTGGTGGGGAAATTGCTTTTCGAAAACTAGCTACTTTATTACAAGCGGGCGCTGACATAACAGTGATTAGCCCTTCCATTAATAAGGAGATTACCAGATTAGTGAAGGAAAATAAAATTACTTGGCTAGAAAAATATTTTGAAGCGATTGATCTTTATCACGCACATATTGTTATTGCAGCAACAAATGATAAGTCAGTCAATCGCTTTGTAGCTTGTAGTGCTAATGCATACCAACTTGTTAATGTGGTTGATGATCCGTTAAGTGGTAATTTTAATGTTCCAGCTACATTAAAAAGAGGAGATTTAACGATCAGTATAGCAACTGGAGGAACAAGTCCGGTGTTAGCAAAGAAAATTCGAGATGAAATTTCGCTACATTATGGGAGTGAATATAGCGAATATATTCAATTTCTTTCTACTGCAAGAAAAGAAATAAAAAAATTACCTATATCGCTTGTAGAACAAAATAAAATGTTAAGAGAAATTACCGAGCAGGAATACCAACAATCTAAAGAAAGACAAAGATCTTATCTGGATAAAGTAACTAATATAGCAAAAAGGCAATTGGCTGATCACTAATTGCCTTTTTGCTTTGATTAACATTAAAATGTAATGAACATGGGTGATCGCATTTTTTAATACTTAACATAATATCACAAGCATTTAATACTTTTTCTATCATGGACTTTACTGGATAATGGTACAAGCTACACATAATTATTTCCCCTCACTTTAGAGAAACCTCACGCAATAAACAGGAAATCGATTATTGATGGACTTTTAGCTCATTTATCGTTAAGATATGAATGGACAAGTCTTAAAAAAAGGAAGATAAACAGTATGTTAAAAGCAATAATTTTTGATTTAGATGATACATTACTTTGGGATGCTAAAAGTGTCAGTGAAGCATTTAAAGCAACATGTAAAAAAGTAGAGAAATCGCATAATATTGATCCAAATATACTAGAAGAACGAGTTCGCTATCATGCAGAGCAATTGTACCCGACGTATGATACATATGATTTTGTCAGTAATATTGGGATCGGAACTTTCGAAGGTATGTGGGGCGAGTTTAAAGATGAAGGCGAGCAATTTAAATTATTACGTGATACAGTACCGATATTTCGCAAACAAGCATGGTTACAAGGATTAAAGGATGTAGAAATTGAGGATGAAGCACTCGCGGAAGAATTAGCCGTATTATTTCCAGAAGAAAGAAAAAATCATATCTACTTATATGAAGAGACACTAGACATACTCAATGATTTGAAAGGTGAATATAAATTATTAATGTTAACGAACGGTTCACCTGATTTACAACATATGAAATTATCTTATTCTCCAGAATTAGTACCATATTTCGATCATATCGTTATTTCAGGTGCGTTTGGAAAAGGTAAACCTAGTGTAGATATATTCAATTATGCATTAAGTTTACTAGATATTGAAAAAGGGGAAGCTGTTATGGTGGGAGATAATCCTAAGACTGATATACTCGGTGCATCTCGAGTTGGTATTGATTCTATTTGGATCAATCATCATAATCGCGAATTAACTGACATAACACCAACTTTTGAAGTAAGTAGATTGAAAAAAATTATGCCTGTAATTAAATCATATAAAAAGTAACTGAATCAATTTCATCATTACAAAAATATTCACACCACTATAATATGTTGTAGCGGTATGGCATTAAATCCGTATGATGACATTGATTAACTAGGAAAGATAAAATCTAATTAGATTTTATCTTTTTAGCTATTTAACGTTATGTTACAGCAAAGGGGATTCATTCATGGGATGGGTGTATGTATTTTGGGCGGCAATTATTGAAGTTTTTTGGGTCCTTGGTTTAAAATACTCTGATAATATTTGGATGTGGACTGGCACAGTTATTGCAATTATATTAAGTTTTTATTTTGTTATAAAAGCATGTGAAGTGCTCCCGTCTGGCTCGGTCTATGCTACATTTACAGGCTCAGGAGCCGCGGCGATTGCTATTATAGACTTCACCTTATTAGGAGAACCTTTTACACTAGCAAAAGGGCTATTTATTTTAGTTATAATCGTCGGTGTCGTTGGGATTCAGTTAACGACAGGTGCAAAGGAACAGAAAGTAGAAGAGTCGATTGCTACTGGGAAAGGAGGGGCTTAAATGGCTTGGTTTTATCTTGTCATTGCAAGTTTTGGAGAAATTTTTGGTGTAGCGAGTATTAATATGTATTTGCAAAAGAAATCATGGGGTTGGCTGTTGACGCTAGTTGCTGTCTTTTCATTAGGTTTTTACTTTCTCGCTTTAGCGATGCGCGATATCCCGCTAGGTACTGCTTATGCCATTTGGACTGGGTTAGGTGCAACAGGTGCAGTCATTATGGGTGTTACTTTTTTTAAAGAGTCAATGAACTTTCTTCGTGCCCTATTTTTAACCTGTATCATTTGTGGAGCAGTTGGTTTAAAAATTGTATCTTAATCAAAGTCAGTTGGTAGGGCTATAATTCACCAGGGTGATAATAAGCGTATAGTCGCCAACTCTCAATTACTTACACTATTTATCCACAAATTAAAAAAACTCGGTAGGATTTTTTGTTGTGACGAATATAAAATTAGATGTTTTAGTTAAAAAAAGAACGTAACCATTGTGATGTGCACCCTTAAAGTTAGACCCAAATCTAACTTTAGGGGTACACATCATTGCTGGTACGTTCTTTTTAATCATATAATTCCCATGCTAGTTTAATAGAATCGATGATGTAGTCCGCTACTTCTTCAGCATCATTATTATCAGTAATGAAAGTAGAGTTATGCTCTTCATATGTTTTTTTACGTTCATGAAATAAATCCTCAATATCATCGATGCTTTTATTTTGTAAAACAGGTCGACTATCTACAAGCATATGCAGTCGTTCTTTCCACGAATCCCAACTAATATCCAAATAAAAGACAATACTATGTTTTAAACACGCTTCTCGAATAGCCTCTTGCATGAATGCCCCACCACCTAGTGATACGACTTTTAAAGGTTGTTTGCAATAATGAAGGACATAATCTTTTTCCTTCTTTCGGAATTTTTCTTCACCGAGTAAATTAAATATTTCAGTTGTTGGCATTTGAAATTCTTTTTCAATTTCATAATCAATGTCGATAAAATCACGATACAGTTTTTTAGCTACTATTTGTGCAACAGTAGTTTTACCAACACCCATAAATCCGATGAAAACTAAACTTTTTTCTTTCAATGATGTGCGATCTGTTTGCATATTATTTACATCCTTCTTTGTAGCTTTCTAAATAAAAGCGGATGATAAGCGAATCATCCGCCATATATTAGCTTAGTTGTCATCTAAATTAGCTGATTTAATCAATTTCATCATACTAGTTTATCGCCACATCACTACAATATGTAGTTTCGTAGTAACGTTCTTAACTATAAATTGTAGTGACATAGCTGTTTTTTGTAATGATGAAATTTATTTGACTAATTGATTAAAAGATGACGTAATTTTGTCTCGTCCTTTATCAATTGCTGGATGGAATTGAATCGTAGCTTCATCCCGAGTCTTCTGAACACCTGCAATCGCTGCTTGAAGCTTTTCATCCATAGCTGCTTGACCAGTCATTGCCTTTGCAATCGAAAGTCCCGCCACTTTACCTTGTTCTCTAGCGACTTTGGCACTTTCGATTCCGGTAATATTGCCAGCAACATAAATGCCTTCAATAGGGGTTTCCATTGCCTCATTATGAATTGGTACATGACCACCAAGTTCTTCACTATATTCGAAAGGACAACCGACAACTGCAGCAAGTTCTGCTAATGGGTAAAGTCCACCTGCAATACAAACGAAATCAACGTCAATCGTTTGCTCCGTATTACGAATAATATCTCCATCCGGTGTTACAT
>JAPFCO010000423.1 GCA_026169505.1 Pseudogracilibacillus sp. | reverse complement strand
AGGTAATGGTGTTGCTTGCACTCCGTATAATGGATGATCTTCAGGTATGGATTGCTGAAGGAACTTTTTCAATAACGTCATTCGTTCTTCAAAATCAATTCCGTCACTCGCTGATCCATATTGTAGAGCTTCTGTTGATAATTGTAATCCTCCTGGTGCTTTTCCAATTCCGACATCCACTCTCCCTGGTGCTAGGTTTTCTAGTAAATGAAAATTCTCTGCCACTTTATATGGGCTGTAATGTTGCAACATGACTCCACCTGATCCGATGTGTATTTTCTCTGTTTTCGCTAATAAATGACCTATCAATACTTCTGGTGACACTCCTGCAACTTGACTCATATTATGGTGCTCAGCGACCCAAAAACGTTTATATCCTAATTGTTCTGACTTCTTAGCTAATTGTATTGACTGTTGAAGTGCTTCCCTAGCAGTCTCGTTGTCGATGACAATACTTTGATCCAAAATACCAATTGCGTAACTCATTTATATGCCTCCATTACTTTAAACTAAAAAAACCTTCCTTACGAGTATCATAAGAAGAGGTTTCGTGTGCTGTAACTTCTTCTTATATACAAGTTATAATAACTTTCTGGAATTGGCACAGTACGAATGTCGTCTGTTGCCGAGGTTTCATCAGGCCAGTCCTTCTACCTCTCTTGATAAGAATGTTTCATATTATGTTTTTATCCTTTTCAGATAAGTTTACTTGGATTAGTGTGGTTTAAAAATATAGTATCCTATTGAAAGGATACTGTCAATACTTTATTTCTATTTTTTATTAGAAAACTTAGCATTCGTCAAGCACTTATGCGAATGCCTTAGTTGCGCTTATGCAGGAAGGATTACTTATCTGCTAAAAATGGGCAATAAACAAGTATGATCTCGTTCGTCCTTAAAATACTTCTTTCCATTCTGCTTTCTTCGCAAGCATGTCTTTCGCTAATTGTTGTGCTCCTTCTAAGCTATGACTAGCCGCCCAACCGCATTGAACCTCATTACAAGCTGGTACTTCTTTTGCAACGAGTACATCTTCTAATACATTTTCAATAATTGTTAATACACCGTCATAATCATCATGGTTGATCACCGATAAATAATATCCTGTTTGACATCCCATCGGACTAATATCAACAATTTTATCTGAATGGTTACGACTTAACTCCGCCATTAAATGCTCTAATGAATGTGTCGAGGGCATATCCATATGTTCTTTGTTCGGTTGTTTAAAACGAAGATCATATTTATAAATTTCATCTCCGTTTTCTCCTTTTGTTACTCCTGCTAAACGAACATAAGGCGCTTTTACTTTTGTATGGTCTAAATTAAAACTTTCTACATTTAACTTTTCTACGTCACTCATCTTGGTTCCCTCCGATAGGTTTATCTTTATTTATTAGATTTTCATAAACTTTATTTCCAATCTTTAATTCACACTATTTTACTTGGTTTATAATATTGTATCAAAATAGAAATAAAATGCAACTAGAAAGGAGGGAAGGGATAAATAAATTACTACCTTTGGAACCGACACATATTACGCATTGCTTTTCCTTATAATATGTTATGATTACTAATATGTTTCTATTTTTAAAAAGGAGTTTTGACGTTTGACTAAAAAATACTGGCTTGTCATATTAATATATATTCTAGTTCAAGGTCTTTCCATTGCGATTCCGATTATTTTATTTCCATTTTTGACAATTGACATTATGACCTTAGCTATTTACATTAACATTATATTATTCATCCTTGCTGTTATCATCACCTTAATCATCATGCGAAAAGATCTGCAAAAAGAAAAAGCAGAAAATCCGATTTCGACAGGTGCGATTATTGGTTGGTCTATTTTAGGTGTTATTTTAGCTTGGATGGCACAAATGGTTGCTATCTCTATTGAACAATTGGTGTTCAATATTGATCAAGGGTCAGAAAACACGCAGGAAATTGTTAATATTACTAGGACGAATCCATTATTTTTCATTATTCCGGTATTTACTGCACCTATTTTAGAGGAATTGATTTTCAGAAAAATTATCTTTGGATCTTTACATAAAAAGATGCATTTCTTTTTTGCTGTCTTAATCTCATCTCTGTTATTTGGTGTGTTACATCTAGAGTTTCAACATTTATTAATTTATTTTGCCATGGGTGTAGCATTAGCATATGTTTATGTGAAAACAAAACGAATTATCGTACCTATTATTGTCCATTTTGCGATGAATACGATAGCAATGCTTGCTCAGTTATTAATTGATCCAGCGGAATTAGAACGGATTCAACAGGAAGTTTCTCTCATTTTATTTGGAGGTTGATGTTTACGTGATGGCAATATTATACTTTTTTATGGGGGTTGTATTTACGTATATGGCATTTACATATGCGGATGAAACAGTCTTAAATCCTATGACGATTATATTACTCCTCGTCGCTGCACTAGATTTTGTTGTTGGTTTTCGATATGTACGAAGAAATAAAAAGAATAACAAATAGGATCATTTCACCCGTGACATTTCAAAGGTGAATTCGAACAGTACTTATATGAAGTTAAATAAAAAATGCCCCCTAAAATAGATTTACTTTTTTAAGTGTCTACTTTAGGGGGAGCATATCACAGATGCATCCTTCATGGGCATTTTTTTATAGAGGATAATGTTTTAAAAAATAGACAAATGACTGCAATTCGATCGATAAATCAATATGATGGATGCGTACATGATCAGGAATTGTTAGTCTTGCTGGAGTGAAATTCAAAATTCCTTTCACACCATTGCTAACTAGTCGATCTGCAATATCCTGCGCCGCGGCAGCTGGTACAGTTAAAATTGCCACTTCTACATTGCCTATTTGCTCTTCTAATTGATCAATATGATAAATTGGCACACCACCAATAAATGTTTCCGCTTTCTTCGTAGAACGATCAAAAGCCATCGCTAATTTCGTATTATGATTACGTGAAAAATTATAATTTAATAAGGCTGTCCCTAAATTTCCAACACCAATTAACGCTACTTCAGTCACCTTATGTTCTGCTAATGTTTCTTTGAAAAACTCTAATAAATAATCGACATTATAGCCATAACCCTTTTTACCTAAAGCTCCAAAATAAGAAAAGTCACGACGAATGGTGGCAGAGTCTACCTTTACTGCATCACTTAATTCTTTTGATGAAACACGTGTCTTCCCTTGATGATGTAAGTTTGTTAAAAAACGATAATATAATGGTAATCGTTTAGCCGTTGCTTGTGGTATTTTATTCCCCAATGGTATCCCTCTCCTATGAACGCTTATAATCTCCTGATTTCCCACCTGATTTAGATAATAAATACGTTGGCCCTATAATAATTCCTTTATCCACTGCTTTACACATATCATATATGGTCAAAGCCGTTGCTGAAGCAGCAGTTAATGCTTCCATTTCAACTCCTGTTGCTCCTTTTGTTTTTACGGTTACTTCTATATGTAAGCTATAATCTTCGGTGTTGTTCTCCCAATGAAAAGCAATATCCACACCACTTAATTGAAGTGGATGGCACATTGGAATCCATTGTGATGTGTTTTTTGCAGCCATTACTCCAGCTACTTGGGCTACGGCTAATACGTCACCTTTAACCATTTCATGCTTGGTTACTTTCTCATGAATTTCCTCATTTACAATTACTTTAGATGTTGCTACAGCTATTCTCATTGTCTCGTCTTTTTTTGTTATATCGACCATTTTTGCTCGACCTTGTTCATTAAAATGCGTAAAATCTGACATCGCTCGCTCACTCTTTCACATTTATTCTTCCTTTAGTTTAACAGATATAGATTTATAAGTCCGGTTCTAAGAACTGAGTACATTGCGCAACAGCCTAAAAGTACGGTACAATTAAGTAGATAGAGGAATCAATTTCATAATTTCCTAAATCAGCTACGTCGCTACAACCTGTAGTTGGGAACGATTCAACTCAACTACAGGTTGTAGTAGTGTAGCGAATAATCGGTATTATGAAATTGACTAAGAGGTGAATATAATGATTTTATTACAATTAAATAATATCTTAAAGTCCTTCGGTGGCACTGTTTTATTTCAAGATATTCAATTAGAAGCAAAAAGTAAGGAAAGAATCGCCATTGTTGGTCGAAATGGTGTCGGAAAATCAACGTTATTAAAAATAATGACTGGGGAAATACCTTATGATCAAGGCGAAATATATCAACCAAAAAACATTCAATTTGGCTACCTAGCTCAACATAATGATTTAACATCAACCAAAACAATTTGGGATGAAATGTTATCCGTTTTTGAACATTTACAAATAGAAGAGAATGAATTAGAAGACTTTGCACTTACCATCCAAAAAATGAGCCGTAATGAATCTTATGATGAAAAACTAATTCACGAGTATAGTAAAAGACAAGATGAATTTGCTGATCAAGGTGGGTATCGGTATGAAAGTGATACGAAAGGTGTACTCATTGGATTAGGATTTTTAGAGGAAGACTTTAGCCTATATGTCAATGATTTAAGTGGTGGACAAAAAACACGACTCGCTTTAGGTAAACTGCTATTACAGAAGCCTGATTTACTTATTTTGGACGAGCCAACAAACCATTTAGATATTGCAACACTCACATGGTTAGAAAACTATTTGACTAGTTATCCTGGCGCTATCGTGATCGTATCTCATGATCGATATTTTCTTGATAAAATTGTCCAGATCGTGTATGAGATTGCTCATCAGCAAACGACTAAGTATCATGGGACCTATTCTAAATTCTTAGAACAAAAAGCTTTACATTACGATCGTGATGTAAAGCAATTTGAAAAACAGCAACAAGAAATCAAAAGTATGGAAGACTTTGTACAACGAAATATCGCAAGGGCATCAACAACGAAACGGGCCCAAAGTAGACGAAAACAATTAGAGAAAATGCCTAAACTAGACCGACCGTTAGGTGATGAAGCAAATGCAAACTTTTCATTTGAAATAGCAAAAACAAGTGGTAATGATGTCATCATCGTAGAGGATTACGCTTATACGCATGAAGGTGAAGAGCAACCCCTTTTTTCACACGTCAACCTCACTGTCCATCGTGGGGATCGGATCGCATTAATTGGGGAAAACGGGATTGGTAAAACAACCCTTTTAAGAGCTTTACTACAGGAGCAGGACGGGATTAAACATGGATCAAATGTGCAAATTGGTTATTATGCACAAGAACAGGAAAAATTAACACTTGAGAATACCATTTTAGCTGAAGTGTGGGACGATTTTCCGGATAAACCTGAACAAGAAATTCGAACAGTCTTAGGTAATTTCTTATTCACAGGTGAGGATGTCTTAAAGACAATTCATACATTAAGTGGTGGAGAAAAAGCGCGAGTTTCCCTTGCTAAGTTAATGTTACAACGAGCTAATTTTTTACTTTTAGATGAACCGACTAACCATTTAGATTTGTCGAGTAAAGAAGTATTAGAAAATGCTTTACAAGATTATGAAGGAACTGTTTTATTCGTTTCTCATGACCGTTATTTCATTAATAAAATTGCTGACAAAGTAGTGGAATTGACTGAATCTGATCTCACGGTATACTTGGGAGATTATAATTATTATACTGAAAAGAAATTAGAAGAAGCTGAAATAAAAAAACTAGAGGATGAACAAGTTCCACAAAAGATGACGGAAAAGCAACAAAATGTTTCCTTCACAGAGCAAAAAAGAGTACAAAGCGAAAAGCGCAAGAAGGAACGACAGATTTCACAAATTGAAGAGAGTATTGAACAGTACGAAGAGAAGATACACAACTTAGAAGTGAAAATGACTGAGCCTGATATTTTTCAAGATCATGAAAAACTCCTTGAATTAACAAATGAAGCAAATGAATTGAAAACGAAAGTGGAAGATTTAATGGATCAATGGACAGAACTACATTAATCAATTTGATCATACGTAATTGATTTATATGCATAAAAAAACTTGTAAAGAAAAAGTGAGCCAAATAACTGCTCACCTAGTATCTTTACAAGTTTTTATTTGAAAAGAAAGTCTTGTTGCCGCGATTCTTCGATGGCTACTCGATAAATAAGCCCAAACCCTATCATCGTACTTAAAGTCGTACTTCCTCCATAGCTAATAAAGAGTAATGGGATACCTGTAATTGGCATCATACCGATCGTCATCCCTATATTTTGAAATGTATGAAGCAAGATAAGCGCCATAAAGCCAAAACATATATATGACCCAAATGGGCTAAACTCAAAGCTTTTCATGCCTAAAGTGACTAATCGATACAATAGTAAGAAAAAGATAAATACTACGACAGAAGTTCCAACAAACCCAAAACTTTCACCTAAAACGGAAAATATAAAATCTGTATGTGCTTCTGGTAGTGCGACCTCCGCATTGTTCATTCCTTTTCCAGTAAGTTTACCCGATCCAATTGTTAATAAGGACCGATCTATTTGAAATCGATCATCATCCACTTGCTCTGTCGGATCAAACCACGTCGCAATTCGATCTATCTGATACGGTTTTATTCCAAGCACCTTTGTGGATAACTCCGGTAAGTTTACAATTAATAAGATGGATAATACAACTGCTATGAGGCCGCCTACGATAATTGTCGCAAGAATCTTCCAATCTATTTCTGACAATAAAATAATCACACCCGCAATAAAAAAGAATACGAGCGATGTTCCTAAGTCTGGTTGGTCAATAATAAAGATGACAGGGATCGTCGTTATAATAAGTATTTTCAAAATCAACCATAAATCATGTCTTGCCAAAGCTTTTTCATACTTCTCTTTATGCTTAACGACTATTGCTGCAAGATAAACAATCAATGTTATCTTTGTAAATTCAGAAGGCTGAACCGTAAATGGTAACGGTAAACTTGGTCCATTAAACCAACTTTTTGCATTGTTAACAGGGTATGCAAGCGATTCTGGACTAATATATAAAAGTACAACACCTAGTACCCCTATAATAAAAAGATATAGGCTAGATTTATATAGTTGATCTAAATCAATAAATTGCATAACTACCGCAATCCCAATCCCTAGTAAGTAATATATAAATTGCTGTAACGCAAAATTTACATCTGGATATTGACCTAATTGCTGAGCATTATAAATTGCCAAAATACTTACAGTCATTAATGCCAGTAATAAAATGATTAAATCTAATTGTATATAATGTGATTGCTTTTTTGACATTTTGGTTAATCACCAATTTTCTACATGTAATAAATTCCATACTTAAATCCATTTCATCATACTATTTCACGCAAAATTCCAACCCATCAGCATGATATATTGGGAGTTCAGTTTTTTAAAAAAATCACTCGTTATATTATAATACTTTTTCTTTTCATTTACTAATTATCCACAATATAATAAGTTATTACCTATTTATACACAGTGCTATCCACATGAATAAGCTTATTAACATTGAATTCTTCAAAACTGTACACAACCCTGTGGATGGTCATGTGTATAACTGAATCAATTTCATAATTACAAAAAACAGCCATGACGCTACAATATGTAGTTAAGAACGTTTCAACGAAACTACATATTGTAGCGTCGTGGCGATAAATCCGTATGATGAAATGGATTAAACTATGTTAATAATAACGAAGGTTTCCCATTTAAGTTCCAATGAGCAAATTGCTCCTGTTCATATAAAATTGCCCCAGCAGCTGCAATCATCGCCGCATTATCTGTACAAAGCTCTAACGGAGGGATACAAATTGGAACCCCCGTATCTTGAAAACGTTTCTTAATAGATGCACGTAATCCTTTATTCGCAGCAACTCCACCTGAAACAATCACTTGCTCCACATTATATTCAATAGCCGCGTTATATGTTTTCTCGGTTAATACTTCAACAACACTTGCTTGAAAACTTGCTGCAACATCTGGTGCATGTAATTCCTCACCACGTTGTTTCACATTATGCACATAGTTAATAACAGACGATTTTAAACCACTGAAACTAAAATCATAACTTCCTTCATGAAGCCAAGCCCGTGGGAAATTGATCGAATCAACTCCTTTATTACTAAGTTGATCAATATGAGGACCACCTGGGTATGGTAAGTCTAACACACGGGCAATTTTATCAAATGCTTCCCCTGCGGCATCATCTAATGTTTCTCCTATTAATTCGTATTTCCCATGTTCTTTCATCAGTACTAACTCAGTGTGTCCACCCGAGACAATTAATGCTAGCAATGGAAATTCAAACGCTTGTTCCAACTGATTCGCATAGATATGACCAGCAATATGATTCACGGCAATTAGTGGCTTGTTTTTTACAAATGCTAATGCCTTTGCTGCATTTATTCCGATCAATAACGCACCAACTAAACCCGGCCCTTCTGTTACTGCGATGGCGTCAATATCATCCCAAGTAACCTCCGCTTGTAAAATTGCCTCTTCAATCACGATTGTAATTTGTTCCACATGATGTCTAGATGCAATTTCTGGTACAACACCACCGAATTGTTTATGAATATCAATTTGTGATGTGACGACATTAGATAAAATCTCTGTTCCATTCTTAACAACTGCTGCAGCTGTTTCGTCACAACTTGTTTCAATTCCTAAAATGATCTGTTCTTTTATCAATTTAAATTCACCCACATTACTAATGCATCTTCATTATTATCAGGATAATAGCCTTTTCTAACTCCTCCTGGTACTAACCCAAATTTTCGATATAACTGTTGAGCAATTATATTTGATTCACGTACCTCTAATGATAAACGAGATGCTCCCTTTTGTATTGCAAATTGTACAGAAAATCCAAATAATTTTTCACCTATTTTATAACCACGATACCTTGGTAGTATAGCTATATTTGTAATTTGTGCATCATCTTTAACAATCCATAATCCAGCATAACCGATCACTCTATTGCTTTCTTCGATAACAAAATAATACGCAAATTTATTCTCATTCATTTCTTTTTCATAAATTTCTCGAGACCAAGGGGAAGAAAACGAAACTTGATCTACTAGCAAAACTTCGTCAATATCATCATATTTCATATCCCTAATCGAAAATTCAGCCATTATTGTACTCATCCTTTTGTTTTTTTAACAAATTTGCTTCTGCTTCCGTTTTCCGTAGATAGTTAGGAGCGGCTTCATGTACCGGGACTTGATCTATCCATTGAAGCATAAGGTGCATATTAGAAGGTAGTGGTCGTTGTAATGTATGATCTAGTATAATGGCATGTTCCCCCATTACTTCATCAATTAACGCTTCAAAAACATCTAGATGAGGGCTAAAAAACAATATCGGTCTGTCATTTGTTTGGATCATCTGTAACCAGTCTTCCATAGGGATATTTCTTTCCTTTTCTATTTCTACTAATTGGTTTTTTTCCCATTTATATAAACCTGTAAATACAGATCCTCGTCTTGCATTAAAAAAAGGACAAATATAGTATGATGTCAACCTACCATTCATTGCTAATAAAGCTAGGCTTGACACTGTATAAATAGGAATATTAAGACCCCAAGCCATTGTTTTGGCAGTTGTTATACCAATCCTGCTCCCGGTATAGGACCCCGGCCCTTGCGCCACTATAATTGCATCTAATGCGTCGCTAGCTATGCTTGTACGCTCCATTAAATCAATAATGGCTGGCATCAGACGTGTAGAATGGTCTTGTTTTGAACTCGTAATTATTTCCCCAATTACTATATCATTGTGCGTGATTGCAACTCCTAACACCTCATTAGAAGTGTCAATAGCAAGTGTATTCATAAATTAGCCCCCATTATATCTCAATAGTTTATTTTTAGTCGATTGATTATTTTATCATAATGTTCATCATTCGATTCACAAATAATCCTTCTACTTGACTCACTTTCAGCTTCTATTGAAATATTCAATCGTTTACTTGGTAAAAATCCCTCTATAAAAGTCGCCCATTCTACAACGGTGACGCCTTGCCCATAAAAGTATTCATCAAAGCCTATGTCTTCATCAGAGAATTCCAATCGATAAACATCCATATGATACAAAGGTATCCTTCCCTCATACTCTTTAATAATTGTAAAAGTTGGACTCGTTACGTTTCTTTTAATTTCCAACCCATTTGCTAAACCTTTTGTGAAAGTTGTTTTTCCCACGCCTAAACCGCCTTCTAGCGTGATCACATCTCCTGGAGACACATATGTAGCTAGAGTAGAAGCAAAGTCTTTTGTATCTTGTTCTGATCTTGTAATAATTTCTAAATTCTTCAAATGTTCACCTACTTCAAATGTATATATCCCTCATTTTTTAATAGCGATAAAGAGTTATCTTTCCATAACAGAACTTGAGGATGTTTCGCCTGTTTAAGTGTGACATTCCCTATCTTTGTAATCTTTAATCCAATTTCTTGTGCTACCTTCTCCAAATCCAACCAATCTCTATTTCCAACAGTACCTACCAATTCAAAATCTTCCCCACCAAAATACTTCCAACGATATTGGAGTTCAGTATTAAACTGTTTTAAACTTGGATGAATCGGAATCTTTTCATCATGTACGATAATATCTTTATCAGAAGCGACGGCTAACTCACGTAGTTCATTGGCAATACCATCTGATATATCATTGAGAGCTATACGCTTTACATATTGTAACTTTTTAACAAATCTAACCCTAGGTTCCGGCATCTGATGTCTATTAATAAAATAGGAGCCATCTTTTACAGACAACTCATTTAATAATATATGTAATCCTGCTGCAGAATCACCTAATACACCTGTAACAAATACAACATCATTCTCTTTAGCATTACTCCGATATCGAGCTATTTGAGTTGATAAGTATCCAATTACTGTAATAGAAATAACTAATTGTTCACCTGAAACAGTATCCCCACCAATTAAATCCATCTGATAATTCTTCGCTATATCATTCATACCAGCATACATTTGCAGTAAGGTCTCTTCCCCTATTTCTGAAGGGACTACGATTGAAACAAGATAAAACGTAGGTACGGCACCCATCGCCGCAATATCACTTATATTAGCTGCCAATGCTCGATATCCAACATGAAAAGGAGTCGTCGTCTTGGAAGTGAAATGAATGTTTTCTACAAAGGTATCTACAGCTGTTACAACATCATTTGTCGTAGGTCGAAAAATTGCCGCATCATCCCCTATACCTTTTACCACTGAATTTTGCTTATAAGTTCGTTGCTTAATATGGTCAATAAATTCAAATTCATCCATTACGCTTCCATCTCCTTTTTTAAAAATATAAAGGCAAACGTCTTCCTGTATTTTCTCATTAATCATTACCTAATTCAATAGTAATACTCTTTTAACTTTTTTATAAATTAGTCTACCCTAACGACCAACGAAAAAGACGATTATATTTAATATGAGTCCACAAATAATCCAATGGAAACTAAAAATGAACATAAAAAAATACATGTTATAAGAACATGTATGGTTTTCTTTATATGGCGATCCGGACGGGACTCGAACCCGCGACCTCCAGCGTGACAGGCTGGCATTCTAACCAACTGAACTACCGGACCTTTGATTTTTATAAGGATTTTCTTTATAAATTAATCGTACATTGATAATTAAATTGGTTGCGGGGGCAAGATTTGAACTTGCGACCTTTGGGTTATGAGCCCAACGAGCTGCCAGACTGCTCCACCCCGCGATATAATTGTATATGAAGTTGTTGCACCTGCCCCATATTTGCAGGTTACCGCTTAGAGGTCTCGTCGTGTTACCACTCCTCGCATGTAAAAACATGCTCCACCTCGCGATATGATTTTATATGAGGTTTTTTCCTGTCCCATATTTACAGGTTGTCGTTCCTAGTTGAATAATACATCTTTTAATAAAATGTATATAGCCTGGCGGCGTCCTACTCTTGCGGAGACAAAGTCTCGACTACCATCAGCGCTGAAGAGCTTAACTACTGTGTTCGAGATGGGAACAGGTGTGACCTCTTCGCTATAACTACCAGACTATATGAATTTTTCTGAAGTTTTTATACCTCAAAAACTAAATAAGAGCAATCAAATCGAACATCATTATAAAACTTAGTTAAGTCCTCGATCTATTAGTATTCGTCAGCTTCACGTATTGCTACGCTTCTACCTCGAACCTATCAACCTTATCGT
>JAPFCO010000251.1 GCA_026169505.1 Pseudogracilibacillus sp. | reverse complement strand
GTTCCACCTTTAATATAGTAGTAGAGTTCAATCGCACGGTCCCAGTTACTTGATACAGGACCAACAGTTGCGGTTAATGTAGTATGTCCATTATTATTTAAATACGATTCGATATCGCTTTCTCCACCCCAGTATTTAACATCTAACATTTCTCCCTCTCCCCAACCAGCAAGACCGTGCACTAAGATGATTGGATAATCATTCCCTTCACTGTCAGATGCAGCATAAATAGGTTGATAAGATGGTGACATTGATGTTAACACCATAGAAAAGACGACTAAAAAAACAATAAACAACAATTTATTACCTTTCATGTAGATGGATCCACCTTTCATAATTTTAAATCATTCTATCATTTGGTTTTCCCCCTACCTATTCCTATAAAAATAGTGTTTTTATTGAAAAGGAAATTTATATACACGAAGTTATGTGCATGATAAGACTTTTCATCGTAATTATTATATCCTTAGGAGACTAGACGAAAGCTTCCTTAGTTGATCCATGCAGAAAGGATGATACAGTGTTAGGGAAAAAAGATGACATCATTTTAAAAGGGTTGAAAGAAAATAATTTGAAAAATATAGATATAAACATACCGAAGGAAAAAATCAACGTATTTACTGGTCTTTCAGGATCAGGCAAAAGTTCGGTTGTTTTTGATACATTAGCAACAGAAAGCAGAAGACAAATGACGATGAATTATCCGCTTTATGTTCGAAATCAAATGCCAAGGTATGAAAGGCCTCACGCTGATTTGATGCAACATTTAAGTCCAGTTGTTGTCGTGGAACAAAGACCTGTGGGAGGAAATTCAAGATCTACGGTAGGCACGTATATGGATATGGATCCATTGATCAGGCTGTTGTTCTCACGGATCGGCAATCCACCAATCACTTCAGCGACTGATTTTTCGAGTCAAAGTTCTTTTGGCAGTTGTCCGGAATGTAATGGATTTGGGAAAGTAGTTGCTCCAGATGTTCATAAGTTAATCGATTTGGATCAGTCACTTCGGAATGGGGCGGTGAAGTTTAAACCTTTATCCCCTTCAGGCTGGCAAGGAAGATGGATGATAACTGGTGGATTATTCGATCCAGATTTGCCAATTAAAGATTATCCGGAAGAAGCGTTTCGTTTATTAATAGAAGGTCCTCCAGAAGGTGAAAAGGTGTTTGCACCATTTCATACAAAACACGGACCACAACCACATGAGTGGGATGGGTTATTACCAAGGTTTACACGGCTATATATTAATCGGGATGTTTCAAAACTAAAGCAAATCTCTCTTGATGACGTTTTAGCTGTAACAACGAATACCTTATGTTCCACATGCAAGGGCTCAGGACTCAATCCAAAAGTACTGGAATGTAAAATCAACGGCTTTCATATTGCGGATTATGACCAATTAGAACTGACGGAACTATTAGAGGAGTTAACGAAAATCCAAGATCCTTTAGGGAAATCTATCGCAAAGCAAATCATCCCACATGTCCAACAGCTCATTGAAATGGGATTAGGTTATTTGAGTCTGTCAAGAAAAATTTGTTCCTTATCTGGAGGTGAGGCACAACGGGTGAAAATCGCCCGTCATTTAGGGAGCAGTTTGAACAATATGACTTATATTTTCGATGAACCGAGTGCAGGCCTTCATCCAGAAGAGGTAGGGATGTTAATCCAGATGCTAAAAAGTATTAAAGCAGATCATAATACGGTTATCGTCATCGAACACGATGTATCAATTATAAAAATAGCAGATGAAATCATTGAGATGGGGCCTGGGGCAGGTGTACATGGTGGGGAGATTGTTTACCAAGGAAATGTAACGGGGTTAAAGAACTCATCAACTGCAACAGCCTTGAATCACAGGCTCCGTATCAATCAACACCCAAGGGATGTAACGAGTTACTTTTCAGTGAAAAGAGCAAATAACAATAACTTGAAAAACATCAGCGTAAATATTCCCGGAGCTGTACTCGTCTCCGTCTGTGGCGTCTCTGGTTCTGGTAAGAGCTCGCTCATGTTGGAAGCATTTCCCGAAAAGTATCCAGCAGCGATTATGGTAGGACAAGGTAGTATCGGACGCTCGAGTCGGTCCACATTAGCTACTTATATGGGCATCATGGACGATGTTCGCTCCATCCTTGCAAAAGAAACAGCTCAGCCTGCTGGTTTATTCACCTTTAATTCCTTAGGTGCATGTCCATACTGCAACGGAAAAGGCGTGACAACACCCGATGTAGCATTTGCAGATCCAGTGACAATCACTTGTGAAGCGTGTAGAGGAACAAGGTATTCAGATGAAGCATTATCCTTTCGATATCAAGGTAAAAATGTAAAAGAAATTTTAGCGTTGACGATTGATGAAGCGATGAATTATTTTAACAAGGAAAAAATCATCAAAAGAGTCCATACACTACAAGATGTAGGATTAGGATATCTTACGTTAGGACAGACGACAAGTTCCTTAAGTGGCGGGGAAGTACAACGTTTAAAACTGGCCAGTCATTTACAAAAAGAAGGGCAAATTTATATACTAGATGAACCTTCCTTAGGCTTACATGCAGCAGATAATGACAAACTCATCGACGTATTTCAACGTCTTGTCAATAAGGGTAATTCTGTGATCATCATTGAACATAATCTAGATTTTATTGCTGCAAGTGACTGGATAATCGAATTGGGACCAGGCGGTGGAAAGCAAGGCGGACAGATTATTTTTGAAGGGACACCAGAAGAGATGCTCCAAGTGGACACGGCAACAGCGAAGGCTTTGAAAGCTGGCGTTACAAAAAGGAAATAAGAGATACCTATCGTATAGTGGATGAATTAGTAATTGTCTACTATACGATTTTTTTCATATTACGTAGATCGATCATCCTTTCGATTTATCGCTCATCCGCACTTTGAATTATTCGTGTGCCTTTCCAAGCCGATATAAATTCCGATTTACATATCAAGATGGGAGTTACCTCTTATTTATTTTCTGTAAAATAATAAAATTTAGTTCTTTCAGCACTTAAAGCAATTGGCCAAAAATGGTAATATAAGTGCATTAACGTCGGACAGATGTATTATTTTTTAAAAATGAAACGAAATAAGGGTGTGAGTCATGTGGATTTAGAAAGTTTAAAGTTTTGGAAAACAGAATATGAAAAAAATCGCGATCGATATTTTAAGCTTCATACGAAACTAGAAAATTATTATGATGAGCATAACCGGAAAGTAGGAGAGGCAGAGACAACTTACTCTAGCTACAATCATGGCATGCCTTTTCTTTCTGGGGTGAAAATTCCTTCGAGTGATTTCAATGCGAAAAGAATGGAATTAAATGAGCGATTACAAAATGTGTTTGCGGAAGATAAAGGAAAAAAGCTGGAACTTAAAGTGGCCTCTGAAAAGGCGTATGAACGTTATGAATATTATCGTGATCTTGCTACATCACAAGGGGAAAAGTATGATGAAGAATTGAAAAAGCAACAGGAGGAAGCGTAAAATGACGGATGTACTTATTGATAAAGATAAACTAAATGAAGCAAAGCAAGACGCTAATAGTATAAAGAATAGTGTGAAGCGGACAGAGCAATATTGTGAAACATTATTATCGATTACTTCCTCATCGTCTTGGAAGGGCAAGAGTAAGGACGCATTTCTTACGTATTTGGAAATCATCGTGCAATATCATCATGATTTATCAGAGGCGGTTGATTTGCAAAAAGAAGCATTGCAAAATCTCGAGCAATATATAGGAGAATTCCCTCAAGATAGTCGCGTAAGTAAGGTTAGAAATATATGACAAAAGCAGGACAAGATCTATTCCATGTGACAGAATTATATTTATTAGCAAATGCATTTAGTGTGGATGTCTTATTCGGTTTACCCGACAAAAAGCTCTATCAATTGCAGGGAAGAGCTATATTCGATAAGGCATTTACCAAGTTGAAACAGAAGCACATATTTACTGAAGAAGGCAAATTAACGAAGGGTGGCGCTTACGCCATTCGTGCACTGGAACTATACAGTCAAAGCAAAAAATACGTGCGAATTCATAATGTCATGTTCGCTTTTCAAGAAAAAGAAGCAGATGAAATCATCATGTTAACTGAAATGGAAGATCAGACGTATTATCGTCTAGCATTTATTTCCAAAGCACTTGTCTTAACCATATTAGGTGAGCGATTTCCCTTAATTTTACGTGAGCCAAAAGCGAATGAAAAGGATTTTCTCAAAAAAGAAGCATCTACCGAGACAAAAAAAGAACTAAGCACATACGATCCAGGTGACAGTGAAAATTTTATGAACATCGAATACTTTCATATGAATGAGCAACCGCAAAAAATCGACAATCCAGCGTTTTATCAACAATGGCTCACTTTTACAAAAGATGAAGCATTATGGATGGTTGATCCAGTGACAGATACATATTATCATGCGAGCCAATATGCTTTTTTACAGCTTTTATTTGATGAAATGGACTTTCCTTACAAGGAGGGAGCGCTAAATGTCTAGAGCACATATGATGCATGATGGAGGGGGCGCTGGTGCAGCCCCCAAAATCGAAGTGAGTGTTGATGATATCACATTAATCTATCAACAGATTGAATCTATTTTAAATGAATTTGAAATGAATATTATGCCCAAGGTAGAAAGTTTAGGGAACAATGATTTTTACACATCTGGAAAAGCACAAGAAACGATGGAAGCATTTCAAGATGCAAATGATAGGGTATTAGAAATCTTCGGACATTATAACCGTGCATCTATGTTAGTTGTAGAAACATTGGAAGAAATGATGAGAATTGATGAAGCAATTGCCTTACAAATTATTGAGAAATTGGAGTTAGCGTAATATGGATGTGACATATAAAACGTCTGATTGGGATAAAGCAAAAGAACAGGTTGGAGGATTAATTGGTTTAGGTGTTTGGGGAAAAGGAATGATCGATGATTTAAAAGATATTACAAATGATTTAGAAAAGGCAAGCTCCGATATTAAAAAGTATGATGTAGATGGTGAAATTAATTTTAGTCATACAAGCCAAGAAGATAAATATACAAGCCTTTTTGAAGATTTCAAAGAATTACATGGATATACGAAAGAAGTGGGCACGATTGTCGATGATGTAATTGATCAACGTTTTTACGAGGATATGGACGCATTTGTCGAGAGTATGCGCAATTTAAACATAGGTGATTATAAAACAGAAAATCGCATCGGTGCGACGCAGATCATTCAAGACTATCACGCTCCAAATGGAGGGTATGAGTTTGAAAAAGGAGAAGTATCACTAGAAGATTTATTTGACGGTGATAATTTTTATGCAGATCAGGTCAAATTAGAGTATGAGGAAGTTTTAAAAACCCTTGATGAATCAGAGGAAGACTTCACATTTGCAGACTATCAACAAGTTGCGTTAAACACGCATGCTTTTGAATATAACTCGATAAAAGATCAGCAATTGAATAAGGAGTTTTGGGTGAGTATTGCCGCATTAGCTGTTATTATAACAGCAACGGTTATTTTTCCGCCTGCAGGACTCACCCTCGCGGCTACTTATGGTGCATATGAATTAACGAATGCAGTTCGTGGAGAAGACTTGGCGTCCGGCCGGGAGTTAGGCACTGGCGAACGTTGGTTTCGCGGTTTGTTAGCACCACTAGATATTGTTCCAGGCGTCGGTGCAGCGAAAAAATTTGCGACGACGGGTAGGGTAACAAGTAAAATAGCTGATTTTTCTAAAATAGGATTGAAAACAGCGGACCTAGCGAAAGTTAGGCAATCGATTGGAAATACGGTACAGACAGCGAGAACTAAGGGATT
>JAPFCO010000134.1 GCA_026169505.1 Pseudogracilibacillus sp. | reverse complement strand
TACTATAACACATCTTATATCGTAAATAATCCACAACCAGGAGATCTAGTATTCTTCGAAGGAACATACCGAAGTGGAATCTCCCATATGGGAATTTACCTTGGAGGCGGCCAATTTATTCACGCTGCAACGAGCACAGGCGTAGCAATCGCAAGCGTCGACAACCCATATTGGGCCGACCACTTCCACAGCTACAAGCGATTCTATTAATATATAAAGATCAAGATACGATAAGGAAAGCTCTAGCTAACGCTAGAGCTTTTTTATGATGTAGATCGCTTTTGTCATCAATCGATTATAAGATAACAGTAAATACGTAGGGCTTGGAGCAAGAACAACACGAGTTCGAGCAAAACAAGAAGGATTCGAGCAAGAACTACATGAGTTCGAGCAAAACAAGAAGGATTCGAGCAAGAACTACACGAGTTCGAGCAAACACAGAAAGATTCGAGCAAGAACTACACGAGTTCGAGCAAGAACTACACGAGTTCGAGCAAACCAAGAAGGATTCGAGCAAAGATGGAGTAGAGTTGAAGGTTCTAGTTTATTTGAATGAATCAATGCTGGATGTTCATTAAGAAATCTCTAACATTTGCTAGAGATTATTTTCTAAATGTTCTGTTGGATGGATGTTTGATTTTCCATAGGACTCGGCTATGTTTTTTAATAGTTGGAGATTGTTGAAGAATATATTTTGTTGTGTGACGTGATTGTATGTGAAGAAAGTGACTGCATTGTACATTGGTAATTGTTGAGCCAATAAGTAGAGCATAGTCTTGCAGTGACTTCAGATGTGCGGTCTTTGATACAGCATCGCAGTTTGGACAGCACCAGTTTCCTATCTTGCGCACCATCCCAAGATGATGACATTCAGAGCAATGGACTCCTGTTAAAATATCATCTTTCTTAATATCAAATTCTCTTAAAATATCCTTGTCGAAATCTTCGCAGTGCTGCATGATGTATTGCACGATCTTATTGCGCAATTGGTTGTTTTGTTGTAACGATTTCTGCTCGATTAACTTTTCATTGATGTTCATTACTTGAAATGGGACATCTTCCACATAGGTGACAACTTTTTTTACGCTTTCCTCTTCTCCTTTCACTTTTACTAATGTACTTCTTTCGGAAAAGGCGATGAAATAATAGATTGGTAAACCACTCAAACCGGCAAGCTGTAAAAGTCGCAATAATGTGGATTGAATTGCCTCCACTTGCGTTATCGGATATTTAAATCGTTCAGCCTCCCCTTCCATTACTCGATAACATTGTCTTAACTCGGGATCAAATGTAATCACACCTTCATAACTTTTCACTTCGATGATAAAAATAGCTTGTACTGAGATAATGAGTGAATCAATTTGTGTCTTCTTTCCATACAATGAGAAACAAACATCGTTCAATATCGAATAATCATCTGACAAACTTTCTATATGATAATCTAATTTGCGCTCCCCATTAAATCCCTTCTGGTCCATCGCCGCCTGCTTGCGTAGCATCGCCATTTTCGGATGTCCTTCTGGCAGGCGTGCTATAAGCGAATCGATTTTCTGTAATGAGAGTGGCTTTTTGCGATAGCGTATGATCATATATTTCCTACTTTCTCATCTTTTCTCCTTATACTAAGACATATCACACATCGCGTCAAAGCCATAAAAAGCGCTAATAGCAGCATCCTTACAGACTAAAAGTGAATTTTCTTCATACGAAATTGCGTTTTTCATCAGCTTTTAACCAATGAAAAAAGAATTTCCTCCGAAGAAGAAATTCTTTTCATTAAAACATCATTCGTGCGACAAAAATGACGAGCGAGACAGTAAATGCCGAAGCAACTGTTGAAAACAATACGATTTGCGCGGCCATTTCTGGATGGTTGTCATATTCTTGTGCGATCACTGAACTGTTCACAGCTGTTGGCATTGAGCTAGCAATGAGCAAAGCTTGTGCAGTGATGCCTGAAACACCAAACAAAAAGATCAGCCCTAACGCAATGAGCGGACTAATAAGCAACCTTAAGCCAACACTATAATAAACTGTCCGTAACCCTGCCGATAGTTTCAACATAGCAACTTGCGCACCTAATGTCATCAATGCAATTGCAATCATCGCATCAGCAATATAATTAGCAGGCACCCAGATAAATCCAGGTACAGGCAAATCCAAAGCGTTCAATCCAAGCCCTAAGATCATCGCGTACATGACAGGCATTTTGAAATATCCCAAAATTGCACGTAACTTCCCTGTATCCATCGACTGCATGGAAAAGATACCATACGAGAAAACAAAGATATTTTGAAACATTAAAAAAATTACTTGAATCGACATCGCAAAAGGATCCCCACGGAAGACTAGATCATTTACAGGTACCGCATAATTACCAGAATTAAAAAATACGACACTATTCGTAAATGTCACTCGTTTCCCAGCATCCAGCTTCAGCAACTTCGCAACAATCATCGTTAAGACATATAAAATTGCGACAAGCAATAAGATAAACAAAATAATATTTGCGAAGATACTCCACTGAATCTCAGCTTCATATAATCGTACAAAAATAAATGCAGGGACAACATAATAAATAATCAACCGCGCTAAAGTTTGTACATCTAACGTTAATTTCCTTTGCAATATAAAACCAATCATCATAATGACAAATACGGGCAAAATAATATCCCGCATAATTGCTATAAACTCCACCAACATATTCACCTTCAAACAATATACTACTTAAATCATATCATAACTAATTGATTTTGGGCGATAAATGGAGACTTTTATTAATGTCAGTAAAGATGTTTGGAATTAGATTGCTAACCTTACAATACATTTCCGCTAAATGAATGTTCTGATAACGAGAACATGTAGGTAGAACTATTCTTTTATCCATACATACTAAACAATCTACCATAAAAATGATTATATAAACATTAAACAATCATGTTTGCAAATAGTAGGAAAACAAGAGAGACTGACCACATAATCGTCGTTGGAACCGACCACACTAATAATTGTTCTTTAACTTCTTTTATACCTAACATTCTATTAACAACCCAAAATAGACTATCATTGAAATAAGAGAATACTAAGGAGCCAGAACAAGCCGCTAATGCTGCTAGTACCATATTCACATCTGAACCAGATAAAATAGGAGCAGATATCGCTGCTGCAGTGATCATAGCTACTGTTCCATTACCTTGTATAATTCTTATAATAGATGCAATAACGAATGGTAATAATACGAGTGGAATAGCCGTGGAAGCTAAAGTATTAGCTATATAATCTCCAGCACCACTTGCCGTTACTACCTGTCCTAATGCTCCTCCTCCCCCTACAACTAATAATATTGCACCACTATCTTTTATACCTTCTTCCATTCTATGAACGGCTTCCGAATTACTCAAGTCAATGGTTAATGTATAGACAGCTAATATTAATCCTAGAGCTATAGCAATAATTGGTGAACCAAGAAGTTGAATATATTCAACTACAGCACCTTCAACGTTTAAAGCTGAAACAAGTGTGTTTAAAAATATTAAAATAATCGGTAAAATGATTGGCATAATTGATTTAAATGTGGAAGGTAAATTTTTATCTTCCTGCATTTGTACGTACTCGGCCATTTCTAATGGTTTTTCAGGACGTTCCCATTCCGTTCCTGACTCATCTGGAACTTGATAAATCTTCTTACCTAACCATTTAGCATAAATAACACCCGAGACTACAATAGGTAATCCGAGTAATAAACCCCAGAGAATCATTTGACCAAGGTCAACTTTAAATATACCAGCTACACCAAGTGGACCAGGAGTAGGCGGAACAAGTGAATGCGTAACTACTAATCCCGCAGCTAAAGCAACTCCAATAGAAATCACTGATTTACCAGTGCTTCTTGAGATACTCTTTACTAGCGACGTTAATATAACAAATGCTGCATCAACAAAAACAGGAATGGATATCACATAACCTGTTGCCGCCATCGCCCACTCTTCTCGGTGCTTACCTAACCATCTAATAAATGTATATGCTAAACGCTCAGATGCACCAGAAACTTCTAAAATTCTACCTAACATCACCCCAAAACCAATGACAATACCACTAGCTGCCAACGTTTCTCCAAAACCACCAGTGATGGCCTCAACTACTTTTGTTGGAGCCATACCTCCTATTAGCCCTGTAACAGTTGATGTAATAATGAGTGCCATAAATGGATGTGTTTTCGTTTTTAACACTAATAAAATCAATAGAAATATACCTATAACTAAACCTATAATCATTTGTGGACCTGCTACATTCATGACCTTTTATCTCCTTTAAGCTTTATTTCTTCCTTTATAAACATATTCTTTATTAATTTTAGCTACTAATGAATAATTTGGATTCACCATATTACCAACATGAAGTCGTCCAATTTGAGTCAGTGCTTGATACGCTTCCAATTCATCCCAACCTAATTCAACAAGCCAATTAATTAATTCGGCATACGCTATTCTTGCAGCATCCTCCATTGGTCTAGCACTACCGACTGCCATTAACTCATCCGGACTCTCGATTCTAGGCCACTCAATTGTTTTTCCCTTTCTTAAACTAAATTTTAATTTAATTGCTGCCGGAATTTCCAGGGCTCCTCCGCATAATTCACCATCACCTTGTCCAGCATGGCAATCTCCAATATAAAAATATCCGCCTTCTACGTTAATCGGTAAATGGATACTATTACCTGGTTTAACATCAGGCACATCCATATTCCCGCCATGATCAAATGGAACAAGAGCAGATATAGCTTCCAGATTTGGTGCGGTCCCAATAGTTCCTAAGAACGGCCTCCAAGGAAAGGAAAGGCTTTCATTATGAGTCACCCAATTATCTTTAATTTCATAAATCCAAACCTTTTCCGGTAAGGGATCATGCAGTAAACGCGTTGTTTGAGTTCTAGTTAGCCCACCAAAGTCCTGAATCATAGCACTAACAGCATAATCACGTGTAGCTTGAATATCTATAATATCGACTACTAATGTATCGCCAGGTTCTGCCCCTTCTATATAAATAGGACCTGTTTGCGGATTAACATATTCATCCAATACCTCAGATGGCAAATCAGTCTCCTTCGTTATTCTATTTTCAAAGGCATCTTTCGTATGGACGATAAATTCTTCACCTGGTTTCACTGTGTCGATAGGATCTAAATACCGGCTATAAACATAACTATATTCTCCTGGTTGTTTAATTACTTTCATCATATTAACCTCCTGTTGTAATTGCTTACATTTATTAAGCTTCAAAAGCTTTGTAATTCATAATACAATGGATTAATCCATTGTATTATTTGTAAATTTAGGTGCATATTGTGCAGCTAATTTAATACATTCTTCCATACTAATACTCTCTGCTATATTTTTTCCCGCAATATCAAATGCAGTTCCATGATCAACTGAAGTTCTAAGGAATGGTAATCCATTTGTAATTGAAATAGTACGATGGAAATCTGTCATTTTAGCCGCTATATGACCTTGATCATGATAAAGTGACAAGACAGCATCATATTTTCCTGATAAGGCTTGAAAGAAAACTGAATCTGCAGGAACGGTTCCTGTAACATTAACCCCATCCTCTTGAGCTAGTTTTATTCCAGGTTCAATTTCATCAATTTCTTCACTTCCAAATAATCCATTCTCCCCACTATGCGGATTAAGACCAGCTACAGCCATTTTTCTACTATTTAATCCCAAACGCTTTAACGCTTTATCGCACATTAATAGATATTCATGTACTCTTTCTTTCGTCATTTGACTGATAGCTTCTTTTAACGAAACATGTCTTGTTAAGAAAAATATTCTCATATTTTGAACCTCGAACATTGTTAGTGGTTCATCTGTATTAGTCAATTCCCCTAACATTTCAGTGTGACCGATGAACGGAACTAATCCAGCTCTTAAAGACTCTTTGTTAATAGGCGTCGTTGCGATCGCATCTACCTCTCCTTTATTAGCAAGTTCTACGGAAAGATTCACATATTCATATGATGCTTTTCCACATTGTGCTTGAACTTGGCCATACTCAAATTCTTCCATTTGAATATTATCCAAATCAATAAAATCAACTGTTTGGAAATCATAAGCTCCCTCTGCAGGATTGGATATTAAGTTAATATTAATATTAGCTCCAATAATACCTATAGCTTTTTGAAAGACTTGCACATCTCCTACAACTACTGGCCGACAAATCTCGTAAATTTCTTTTTTCGCTAAAGCTTTAGCAGTTATTTCTGGCCCTATACCTGCTGGGTCCCCCATAGGTATTGCAATTAATGGTCTTTTATCTGTCACAATCATCCCTCTTTTTTATTATATTAAAACAAATTTACTTTACCTTTTAACAACGACTTACAACATATTATGAAATAACTTAACTATTTTGTCAACTATAATGTTAATATGTAACTTTATTTGTTACATTATAACTTATATTCAATCTCGTTCAGCTAAAATAATAGTTTTACATTAAATATTTTTTATAAGCGTTGAATCTAATCGCTATTTGTTTTATTATATATTCAAACAGTTATATGTTAACTTTGAACAAACCGTGTTAAAATATGCTAATATAATTGACATATTTGTTAAAGTATCAAATAATAGAATTAGCATGTAAAAGAGGTGATAGGATGAATCCAACGGAACGTAAACAAACCATTATGAAGTTGTTAAATGATACGGGGAGAGTAGAAATAGATGAAACCGCTTTACAACTTGACGTTTCTTCTATGACTATACGTAGAGATCTAGAAACATTAGAAGAAAGAGGTAAATTGATTCGGGTCCATGGTGGAGCTGTGCTTCCAAAACCTCTCATTCAAGAAACTGCTTACTTCCAAAAGGAATCTATTAAATTAGAACAAAAACGTAAAATTGCTAATAAAGCAATCTCTTTTGTAGAACCTGGACAAACCATTATTTTAGATTCTGGTACGACAACTTTAGAAATTGCAAAATTACTAAAACACCAAAAAGATTTAACAATTATTACCAATGATATTAAAATTGCTGCTTTTTTATTAGATAGTGAGCTTCGGGTAATCGTAACCGGTGGTCAATTACAAAATGAAGTCGGTACATTATACGGACCGCAAACGCATGCATTTTTTGAAAATATTCATGTCGATATCTTTTTCTTAGGGGCACCTGCCGTTGACATTAATGCTGGTGTAACTTCTCCTACGTTAGAAAAATCACTGATTAAACAATTAATGATTCAAGCGGCAGAAACGAGTTGGCTAGTTGCCGATTCAACAAAACTAGACACAAAAGCTTTTGCAAGAGTTTGCCAATTAGATGATTTATCAGGTTTTATTACAGATCAAACAATGACTTCAGAACAAAATAGAATGTATTCCAATTATATTAATATTATTTAAAGGAGTAAAAGGCATGAAAATAGGAGTTGTAGCTGATGATTTAACAGGTGCAAATGCAACTGGAGTCAGTTTAAATAATCAAGGGTTTTCCGTTGCTACTATTGTCGATTTGGATCAAGTTCCTAGCACGAATCATTTCGATGCTATTTGTATCGATACAGATAGTCGTTATGTCCCGGATAATGTCATAAAGCAGCGGGTAGGTGCTGCTATCGAAATGTTTAAAGATCAGAATGCTAAAGTTATTTGTAAACGAATTGATAGTACAATTCGCGGAAACATAGGATTAGAAATAGATACTATCTTAGATCATCTGGGTGAAAATAGTGTAGCCGTTGTAGTTGCGGCTTTTCCGGATTCCAACCGTATTTCGGCTGGAGGGTACCTCCTTGTCAATGGGGTCCCGGTACAACACACCGATGTGGCAAATGACCCTATTCATCCTCTTACTGAATCATTTATCCCTTCGGTTATACAAAATCAAAGCAAATATAAAGTAGGCCTTATTGGCTTAGCCGATGTGTTAGCATGCGGTAACAAGTTAGACGATGCATTAGAATTAAAACTTAAAGACGGATATCGGATTGTTGTTATCGATGCAACCACGAATGAGGATATTGAGCATATTGCGGAAACGATTGCAGCTACAGAAAAATTTGAGATTATACCGGTTGATCCTGGACCACTTACCTCAGCTTTTTCAAGAGCCAAGTTGAACAAACATGTAAAACCTGGGAAAATAATAGTTACAGTTGGTAGTCTTACAAGTTTAACAAAGCATCAACTAGAATATTTAAAAACAAAGACGAATTCTGTGCCTGTTTATATTAACGCTGAAAAATTAGCAACATTTACATCAAGCTGGGACGGAGAAGTGATGCGGGCATATCAAGAAGCGTTACAACAAATCAAACAGAATGACGTTCTAATCTTAACTACCCATTCACCAAATGTTGAGCCTGTTAATTTACAGCAAATTGCCGAAAAAGAACATACAAGTACAGATGAGCTAGCTAAAAGAATTACACATGGTCTTGCCCAAATAACGAGACTCGTGATTGAAAATTCAAATTACTCCATTCAAGGTTGTTTTACAAGTGGAGGCGATGTTACCGCATCTTTATGTACCGTAACCTCTGCCACTGGTATAAAATTAAAAAATGAAGTTTTACCGCTAACTGCTTATGGTACATTAATAGGAGGGCAATTCCCAGACTTACCTATTGTTACAAAAGGTGGAATGGTCGGCGATCAAAAGTCTATTTATACAAGTGTAGAATTTTTAAAATCAAAGATATAAACACAATATCCTAGGGGTATATTACAAATCGTTCAAATACATGTAGTAAAAAGTATTGTCAAAAGGAACACTTCCGAACTTTTATGGTATTATTAGACGATCATTTTAGATAAAAATAATAAGTTGCCTAAAGGTCTTTTTCCAAGACCATTAAGGCAACTTTTCTTTAATTACTCTTCTATCATGCGAATTGATTGCATGTCTTTTTTATGATTTTAATACAATCTTATTTCCACATTTCAATAAGGTTTTCTGTTGTAGCCATTAAGAGTTCATGCTGATCTTTGGACAAAAGATCTTCTTCTAACTGGTGATCAAGTAGTTCTTTTAATCCGTTTGCGTGTTTTATCACTTTGTTATCAGAGTTTTGTTTTTCAAAATGGTCAAGTGATGTTAAATGAGTTTTCAGTAATCGAGCAGTTTTATTATCAATTTTTTCATTACTTTCATACTTTTCGATAATTTCTATCATTCCCTCACTTGTTTTAACCCTCCCCTTATTTGCAGCTGCCTTTACTAAATCCACAGTCTGATCGACTGTAACTTGACGATGGCTTTGGAAATCCTCATCTATATACATAGATTTATCACTCGGATAAAACTCTAATGATGCTATGTGTAAATGACCGCCAGGCATATCTACAGCACCTAAACCTAATCTTACGCGATTTGAGCGATACTGACTTTCATTAGATAAATAAGCTCCTCCTCCTCCAGAACGTGCTTCTGCACCTTCTGTTGGTCCATCAGTGTGACAAATTCTTTCTGAATCAATTACCTCACAAATTTGGTCATTTCTATGGACTCTCCATGGGCCTGTATCCGCATTAACCATTTCCTCAATTGGTAATGTTGTTTCAATAAATTCAGGTAGCTCACTTGGCATTGGCCAGTTTTCTACAGGTGGAGTGACACCCGAACGCGAAGCCATTTCGTTATCAACACCTGATTGCCATCTTCCAGCAAACCCCTCGATTGCCATCTGCCTTGCCCCACCTTGACTAATTGTCATAATTAAGTCGGCGCGTTTACTTGCACCTTTTTCAAGATAAGGAGCAAAAACGTCTTCAACAATACCATCGTCAAAATCGCTCCATCGAACTGGTAGGTTTACGGCCTGGATGATAGCTGGTCCATTCTCTGTATCTATTTCTAATCCATCTAATTGAAGTGCTGCTGCACCTGACGGATTACTTCTTCTAACCTCATTTTGTAACTGGTAAGGATCAAATCCACTTACTAGGATCCTTTTAACATCATCATCCTCTGAAAATTGAATTGAGTTAATCCCTCTTGAGGAATACTCAAGCTCTTTTAACAATTCCATTCTATCATTTTCAGACAAGCTAAATTCCGGATCCCACTGACGAATAAACTTAGTCATGTGTTGGCGTACCCAGTAAAGGGGTCTATCATCGTATCGATCAAGACCTTCAGTATTTTTATTTTGAGCACGTTCAATCGCATTTCTCCAAAGTTCGCTACCTTTTTCTTCTACCATTGATTTAGTAGTTTCTAAATCATTTGCTTCACACAAAGCTTCTTGAAATTCGTCAACATATATGTCAAATCCACTATCTTCAAGTATCCGTTGTGGTGTGTTATTGTCAGGATCATCAATCCTTAATTCTTCATCAGTAATAGGTAACTCTTCATTAAAACAGTCTGAATCCATTTGATCGGCATGACTTTTAAATGGGATAAAAAGGGTCATAATCATCATCATGAACATCAATAGTGTTACTAAAAACTTTTTCATTATTATTGGCCTCTTTTCATGTTAAAATGTTATAAACATAATAAAACATTGTCTAGAGATTGTTCACAAGATATAGAACCAATTGATTCTAAAATACTAATGTCTATTTTTATCTGAGAGTATTCGGTAGGGAATCCTTCCAACCTCCTTTATAATGTGATAAATAACCTCCTTAGGAAAACTTGTCCTCACCCCCTTTTCCTACTGTTTATTCACAATAGAATCCTTACCGAATTTAATTCATGGATCATTTTGTTGATAAACATCTTTAACTTAAGAGGAATTAAGGAGCGATGGAAACATAACTTAAATCCTCTCCAATTCCTTAGACTGTTTGGACGTTATTCGTTTTACAAAATCTCCTAAAAATTAAAATTACTAATCATTTGCGCATCTGAGGTTTTGTTCTTTTTTCTGCACTTGATTAAATTATCGTTATAGGATATGGCGGTTATTTCGAGTGAAGATTCATTTCATTGTTCATAAAAATAGTAGAAACAGTGCGAAGAAGACACATATCTACTATTTTTTTCTTGTAAGCGACCGAATAGTAACATCTGCATCTAAAAGCGTAGTTCTTAGATGTTTCACTAATTCAACCGCTTCATAATTATCACCGTGTACACAGATACTGTCTGCCTCAATCTCAACCTCTGTGCCATCGATTGCTTTTACTTTTCCATTTTGAATGATATTTAAAATTTGTGAAGCCGCCTGATGTTTATCATGAATGACGGCGCCTTCTTCTTTCCGGCTTACAAGTATCCCTTCACTTGTATAAGTTCTATCAGCAAACACTTCACTAGCTGTTTTAAGTCCTACTTCTTTTCCTGCTTTGACTAGCTCTCCATCAGCAAGCCCCATTAAAATTAAATCGCTATCAACATCATAGACAGCTTCTGCAATTGCTCTTGCTATTTTATAATCTATTGCTGCCATATTATAAAATGCACCATGTGGTTTGACGTGCTGTAACTTCCCACCGGCTGCTTTAATAAATCCATTTAATGCACTTATTTGATAGATAACATAAACTCTTGCTTCCTCGGGACTTATCGTCATCGGTCGTCGACCAAATCCTCTTAAATCTGGGAAGCCTGGGTGAGCGCCGACTGCTACGTTATTTTCAAACGCCTTCTCTACCGTCTTTTCCATTACATGCGGATCTCCCGCATGAAACCCACAAGCAACATTAACAGATGTTACATATTTCAATACCTCCGCATCATTTCCAATAACGTACTGCCCATAGCTTTCTCCAAGATCACTATTCATATCGATGTTAAACAATGAAATTCCTCCTTTGCTATTTCCATTTGTTTTTTATAACATAATATTCTACCTATCACATCATGATCTCAGGTAACCAGAAGACAATCTCTGGATATATAGTAATCAGTGCCGTTACTAATAAAATAATGATAAATGATGGTATTGCATAATAGGCAATCTTTAAAACATCCTCCTTCACAAGTCCATTAATAACAAACAAATTAAAGCCTATCGGCGGTGTTATTTGTGAAATCTCTATCATAAGAATGAGGAAGATTCCGAACCACAATGGATCATACCCTGCTGCAACAATCAATGGCAGTGCTAACGGTAAACTCATGACAATGAGAGAAAATCCATCTAACATCGTACCTAGTATAATATACATAACCGCTAAAATAATGATAAGTTGATATCCAGTTAGACCGAGATCACTGATAAATTGGGTCAGCTGAGCTGGGATTTTTACATAACCAATGGTTACAGATAAATAAGAAGCCCCACAAACGATGAGCATAATCATTGTACTTGTTTTAACAGAGCCCAAAATAATTTCCATAAAAACTTTCTTATTCAACGTTCTTGAAAATATAGCAATGATAAATGAACCTAACACTCCGACAGCTGCTGCTTCAGATGGTGTCGCCCAACCAGTGTATATACTTCCTAAAACGAATATTATCAAAAGAATAATTGGTAATAAATGAGGGAGTGCTTTAATACGTTCACCCCATGTATATGAATCTTCTTTTCTAGACAAACTTGGATTGATTAAACACCTTATTATTATATATCCACTTAAGCCTATTGCTAGAATAATTCCTGGTATGACACCTGCTATAAATAATCTACCGATACTGACTTCTGCGACAATCCCATATACAATCATCATCATGCTAGGCGGAATCAGAAATCCTAAGGTTCCAGCTCCAGCAAGGGAACCGATACTTAATGAACGACTATAACCTCTTTTAAGCAATTCTGGTAGGGCAATTTTCCCGACCGTTGCTGTAGTTGCTGCGGAGGAACCACTCACAGCAGAAAACAAGCTACTTGCAATAATGTTCACGTGTAAAAGGCGACCTGGTAAAAAGCTCATCCACGGGGCAAGCCCTTTAAACAAACTCTCTGAGATACGACTACGAACGAGGATTTCCCCCATCAAAATAAATAATGGAAGAGCCATCATCGTTGCACTATTCGTATTATTCCAAAAAATATTGGAGAGTATCGTGAGTGGTGGGTTATCTGTAAATAAAAATATACTGATTATTCCAACAATAAACAAAGAAACACCAACCCACACTGTGCTACCAAGAAATAATATTAATAAACCTAATAAAGTTAAAGAGATAATACCTAAGCTCAATTTTCTTAACCTCCTTTATAAATATCTCTATCGACCTAATGCCTCCGATTCAGCATCTTCCTCTTCGTCAAATTCACCTGTCCGTAATTTAATAATTGATTTTAAAACTTCAGCAATAAATTGCAATGACATGACGAATGAACCTAAAGGCATAGCAAACTGAGGAAGAGCAAGATATGTTTTTGTTATTTGCATGGAACGAGTACCTTTAGCATACGTGTCCAAAAAGAAATCTAAAGTAGCATAGGTAATGATTGCAAAGATAACAAACCCACAAATAAATGCATAAATATCTAGAATCGTTCTACCTCTTCCTGGCTTCACGATTCTATGGAGAAGCGATAATCGAATATGTCCCTTTTCTTTTAACGTATATGCTAGTCCAAAAAGTGTGATAGCAACCATGAAATAACCTGTATATTCATATGTTATATAGATTGATCCGCCAAATACAGATCGTACGATTATTTCAGTAAGTATTAATCCTACTCCTATTATCATAGTGAATCCGGCAACAATTCCAAAGACATCAGAAATCTTATCTATTATACGAATAATTATAGACATCTTTTATCCTCCTTTCCTTAAGTAGTCAATTGACTTCATTAACCTAGTAAATAAGTATTTTACTGGAAAATAGAAAGCGGTAACTGACATTTCAACTTTTTTGTGTCAGTTACCATTTTCAAATCAATTATCTGTCAACTTTTTCATAAAACTCGTTAATAATTTCCTCCGCTTCTTCTGGAGCTGTTTCGAGCCATTTTGATCTTATATCTTCTGTCATATCAGACAAGTCTTGCATAAATTCATCACTTATTTCGATCGTTTCAATTCCATTTTCATTAGAAATCGCTACTTGTTCTTCATCAAGTACAGGAACGTCTTCCCAAAGTTTTTCTTCTACTTCATTACCGACTTGAATGAGCGCTTCTTGAGTTTCTTCATCTAATTTATTAAATTCATCTAAGTTAACAGATACAAAACTCGTAGCCATTGTGGCGTTGACGGGTGAATAGTAGTCCAATACTTCCCAGAAACTAGCATCCACTGCAGTCGGTGAAGATGTAAGAACCGAATCAATTATCCCTGTCGATAAAGAAGAGTATACTTCACTAAATGGTAGAGGGTGTGGTGTACCTCCGCCCGCTTCAACAACGTACGCTCCATTTGTATCATATGTTCGCATTTTTAAACCTTCCATATCCCCGATAGATTCAACAGGATCTTGTGTCCAAAAACCAGCAAATGGCCAAGGAATAACGTATAATATCTTTTGATTCCACTTCTCTTCAGTTACTTCATCAAAATATGGACGTGCAATATCATTTAATATTTTTGCTTCTTCAAAGTTTTGAATTAAAAAAGGTAAAGTAACAATATCAAACAAAGGTTCATCCCCTGCTACCCCACTTGATAATATATCTGATACTGGAATCGCATTATCACTAACCGCTGTCAGAAGCTCTGGACCTTCGTATCCTAATGCACCTCCTGGCATAACATCAATCACTAATTTGCCTTCTGTTAATTCTTCTGTTTTTTCAGAAAGTTCTATAAGTGCTTCAGTGGTGTGGTTATTCTCTGGATAAATTGCGTTTGCAGACCATGTAACGCTTTCATTATCCCCATCTTCTCCATTAGCACTGTCAGCCTTTTCCTCATTCCCTCCACCACAACCAACAAGTGCAATCGATGTAATGAAAAATACAGCCAGTAAAGTTAGTAAAGACTTTCTCATGAACTATTCCCCCTCTAAAGTATTATTTGTTATAAATAAGACACCACTATAATCCCTCAGATCACATCCTTTTAGTTAACGTTGTCAGCGCTCTCAAAATGATTAGTACCGATATTCGGAATGCTGGTTTTGAATTATTAAATACATTCTAGCACATAGTTTTTTGAATGTGAAGAATTACTTTTAAATAATCTAATATAAAAGAAACACAAAATTAAAAATAGATTGACATTTTTTAAGTTCTGTATGAAACTATTAATAGTTAGTTTTAAATCCGTTTTACAAAACATTAGTACCGAAAAACGAAACTACAGGAGTGTTTTTTATGGTTGCGAAACAAGAGGATGTGTCTGTTCGCCCTTTAGGCGACTCCGCGCTTGTCATTCAGTTAGATAAAAGTATAAGTCCCACTATTCATAACAAGATCATTAATATAGTGGATTTATTGGAAAGTGATCCATTTGAAGGGTTTATCGAGGCTGTACCTAGTTACAACAATGTAACCGTTTTTTATGATCCGGTTATAGTTCATCTAAATAATCAAATGAATGTGCAACAAACCTCTTTTGAAATAGTTTGCGCTTCCATGATGAATTATGTAAAAGAATTAGATGGTATATTACCTATTCAAAACAGATTAGTTGAAATACCGGTTATTTATGGCGGACAATTTGGTCCTGATTTGGAATATGTTGCTATAACCAATAATATCTCTCCTGAGAAAGTAATTGAACTACATACAAAAAAAGACTATTTAGTCTATATGATTGGATTTGCACCAGGATTTCCTTATTTAGCAGGTATAAATAAAAAAATCACTACTCCACGTAAAAAGAAACCGCGTCAAAAGACCCCGGCCGGTTCGGTTGGAATTGCAGGAGAGCAAACAGGTATTTACCCGCTTGAATCACCAGGAGGCTGGCAAGTAATTGGTCGAACACCATTAGAACTTTTTAATCCTAAGTCGTCTCCTCCTTCTTTATTGAAGTCTGGAGATGAGATACGCTTCATTCCAATTACAGAAGATGAATACACATCATATAAGGAGAAAAAATAATGAGTGTAAAAGTAATCAAACCAGGAGTTTTAGCAACAATACAAGATCTAGGAAGATTTGGTTCACAAAAATACGGTGTTATTGTAGGTGGAGCAATGGACTCACTTGCAGTACGAATAGCTAATATCCTTGTCGGGAACGAAGAGGGAGAAGCGACAATTGAAGTAACGATGTACGGAACAAAACTACAATTTGAAGATGAACATCTGATTGCTGTTACTGGTGGTTATCTTGAACCAAAAATAGATGGTGAACCCTTATCTATGTGGCGTCCTGCTTTGGTTCGAAAAGGACAAGTATTAACATTTAACTCTCCAAGATCAGGATGTCGTGCATATATCGCATTATCAGGCGGGTTACAAGTCCCAAAAGTAATGGGTAGTAAAAGTACATATACCCAAGCTAATATTGGTGGTTACAAAGGAAGAGAATTGCGAGAAGATGATGTACTATTTTGCGGGGAAGTATCTGAACAAGGTGAAACTTTTATACGCAAGCTAAAGGAGTTGAATACCCCTGTTCAATGGTCTGTGAACTATTCACCATTTTACTTTTGTACATCAGAAAAAATTCGTATTTTAAAAGGTTCAGAATTTGATTGGTTTGAAAATAAGAGTCAGCAAAACCTTTTAAGTGAACCTTATAAAATAACGTTAAATACAAATCGAATGGGATGTCAATTAGAGGGTGCAAAATTATCCTTAATGAATAAATCCGAATTGCTTTCAGAAGGTGTTACATATGGGACGATTCAAGTCCCCACAAATGGACTGCCTATTATTTTGATGGCAGAACGTCAAACAACTGGAGGCTATCCAAAGATCGGTCAAGTTATTACTGCAGATTTACCAAGATTGGCACAGATGCAACCAGGTAATACTATACATTTTGAAATTATTTCAATTGATGAGGCTGAAAAATTACTAATTCAGCAAGAACGAGACATACACGAACTTAAAATGGGCGTCCATTTTAAAGCGTAAGATGTAAGGAGGATATGAAATGAAGATGGATGAACTAAAAGAGATAGTTAAAATTATTGAAAAGGCAAAAATCGATGTATTAAAGTTAGAAAAAGGGGATTTTAAATTATATTACGAAAAGGATGCCTCACGAGAGATACAAATAAATAATAAAGAAAACTCTACGGAAATCCTTACAGAAGTAAATCATGACAATGAATCATTTGAGCAATTAATAGAACGAGAAGCAACGAATAACACGAAAGAAAACCTTCATCAAATTACATCATCTATGATAGGGGCATTTTATTCACGACCTAATCCAGATAGTGATCCTTTTGTAAAAGTAGGAAGTAAAATTAATATGCAAGATACAGTATGTGTTTTAGAAGCGATGAAATTATTAAATGAGATAAAGTCAGATATAAACGGTGAAATTGTGGAAATTCTTGTTGAAGATGGTCAAATTATTGAATTTGGTCAACCGTTGTTTACGGTAAAGGTGAGTGAATAATATGTTTAAAAAAGTCTTAATTGCAAATAGAGGTGAAATTGCAGTTCGTATTATTCAAGCATGTAATGAGTTAAATATAAATACTGTAGCAATTTATTCAGAACCGGACAAAGACGCTCTGCACATAGAGTTAGCTGATGAAGCCTATTGTATCGGACCCGCCTCCTCCACCGACAGTTATTTGAACATCGAAAACATTTTAAAAGTGGCAATATTAACGAATACTGATGCAATACATCCTGGCTACGGATTTTTAGCAGAAAACGCAAAATTTGCTTCAATGTGTGATCAATGCAATATTACATTTATTGGCCCTTCTTCAAATTCGATTCAAAAGATGGGTATTAAAGATATCGCAAGACAAACAATGGAGCTAGCAGGAGTACCTATTACTCCAGGATCAAACGGTATCGTAGAAAACTATCGTAAAGCCTTGCAACTTGCTGAAGAAATTGGTTTTCCAATAATTATTAAGGCGACTGCGGGTGGAGGAGGTAAAGGTATTCGAGTTGCAATGGATGCGGATAGTTTAAAAAAGGGACTCGAAATAACGCAACAGGAAGCTAGGACGGCTTTTGGAAACCCAGGTGTCTATCTCGAAAAATTCATTGAAGATTTTCGGCATGTTGAAATACAAATAATAGCAGATTCATATGGAAATACCATTCACTTAGGTGAACGAGATTGTACGATTCAAAGGAGAATGCAAAAGCTTATTGAAGAAACCCCTTCTCCAGCAGTGTCATCTGAAACACGTAAAGAAATGGGAAGCGCAGCTGTCACAGCAGCTAAAGCGGTTAATTATGTTGGGGTCGGTACGGTTGAATTTATTTATGATTATAAAAATGATTTGTTTTACTTTATGGAAATGAATACTCGAATACAAGTGGAGCACCCAATCACAGAAATGGTTACAGGTGTTGATTTAGTTCAGGAACAATTACGGATTGCCTCGAATTGTGAGTTACAAATTAAACAAGAGGATGTTTTTTTAGACGGATGGTCAATTGAATGTCGAATCAATGCTGAAGATCCGACCAATGACTTTATACCATCACCTGGGAAGATTGTCCAATATGTAGTACCCGGTGGATATGGTATTCGTGTTGATTCAGCCGTCTATACTGGTTATACTGTACAACCATTTTATGATTCTTTGATTGCAAAGCTAATTGTTCATGGAAAAGACAGAGAAGACGCAATTGTGAAAATGAAGCGGGCACTTAACCACTTTAAAATTAAAGGAATTAAAACAACTATCCCATTTTTCTATGCGTTATTACATGATGAAACTTTTCTCAGCGGTAAATTTAATACGAACTATTTAGATGAATACCGTTTGGAGTGAAAATTCGACAGTAAAGGATTTTTTAACTATAAATTATGTTGTTGAAAATATCCTTTTTTATTTTACATAACCTAGTCTCGAGGAAATTTCATCTGTTGCTTTAAGCAACTTTTCCGCGAATAGCTTAATGTTTTCTTCTTGATAGTTCGCTTCCATGCCTACTATACTAAGTGATGCTATAACATCCCCATTATAATTAAAAATAGGTGCAGCAACCTCACTAGTATAATCATGTAATTCAGAATGACTAACTGAATACCCATCAATTCGTGTTTGCTCTATTAAACGACAAAATTCCTCTTTATCAGTAACTGTACCTTTACTGAGAGGCTTAAATTCTGTTCTTTCGATATAATCTTGAATAGCGGTATCTGAGTAATTAGCTAAAATAGCCCGTGAACTAGCGCCTGCATAAAGTGGGCTTTTTCTTCCTACAGCCGTGTATACACGAACCTTTTGTTTTAAATCAATTTTTTCGATATAAATTGTTTCCCCTTCATCTTGTTGTATCGATAGATTAATTGCTTCCTCCACATCATCATGTAAATCTTTCATAATCGGATAAGCAATTTGCCTAATTTCAAGTCTAGAAGAAACAAGTGAGCCAAACTTCAGAAATACAAGTCCAAGTCTATATTTTAGATCCATACCTTTTTCTATAAATCCCATTTCTACAAGTGAAGAAAGCATCCGGTAAACCGATGTTTTAGGAATCCCAGATAAATCAATAATTTCTTGAAACGAAAGTTCTGGATGTTCAATAAATAAATTTAAAATGTCCATCGAACGGACAACAGTTTTATTTTTATGGCTCATTAACGCTGAATCTCCTTAATTATACTATCTCAAAATTTAAATTAATATTACGATATTAATCGTAACATAATATACTAAATAATCCAGTGAATATTAAATGTATAAGAGATTTACAAGATGTGGAACGACTATTTTTTTAACACTGTGAGAATAATAAGATGTTTTAAAAGCCTTCCATGCCTTATTTTTTTGTGAAATTTCAATTTAG
Organism: Pseudogracilibacillus sp.; assembly: GCA_026169505.1. Lineage (GTDB taxonomy): Bacteria > Bacillota > Bacilli > Bacillales > Amphibacillaceae > Pseudogracilibacillus. Next base: position 9,649 of record JAPFCO010000134.1, on the reverse strand, counting down.
TTAATGGGTACTACTTAGTGATTACTGAACATCTGAAATGCAAAATTAAATGCTTTTATAAATTGAACGTATAATTGTTTCCTTTGGAAATAAGGAGCGGAGTATAAACAAAGAGATCAAATAAGTATCTAAAGGATCTTCCCGGTGTTCTTTAGAAGCAAGCTCAGCGAAATTGCTATTTCATTTATTTGATGAAGACCTCTATCCTGATAGGGGAGCACATCACCCACTATATCTCCTTTCCAATTTCCTCCATCCCTTTTTTGATCAGTTTGTTACCTTGATGATTTGATCTTGATCCATGTTTAGAAGTAACAGTTTCCTTGCCACTTCGTGGACTCCCTCCTTCTTCTCCTCAACCAATAGAGGTTAAAGGAATAGTTTCATAATATAAGTGCTCGGCATATTCTGATTTTTCAAGAACACAATATGTAGGAAAGTTGTTGATCATTATATTAAATCATTCCTACATCACCGAGCTACAAATTATTCTCTTTCAACTTTTTCACTAATTGATCATATGCCGTCATATCTGTAAAAGAGCGAAGAGAAAAATAATTTTTATTTGGAACCGTTTCTTTTATCGTTGATAATAGTCGTTCATGACAGATAATCAAATCGGCTCTATTCGGAATGCCATTAATGGATGTGTTTTCAACTATTATCGGCACATCAGCTTCTTGCAACTTTTTTCTAAGCATCGCAGCTCCCATTGCACTAGATCCAATACCCGCTTCACAGACAAAAAATACAATGTCTACTTTACCGTCTATAAAAATAGCTTTACTATCATCGACTACTTCTTGGATCGTGGTAGATTTACCATTTAATCCACGCTCTTTTCGTTTTGTCTCTTTTTGTTCTTTAGCTATTTGATAGAATTCATTCATCGTGTCTTCCGTATCTTGAACTGTAGGAGACTCCGATGTTTTTCTTATTAAGAGAATGCTTAGTAAAAAGGATGCTAAGGCTGACAAAATAACACCAAATAAGACATAAAGCATATCTTCTTTCGGCGCTAATCCTACAACAAGAAAAATACTACCTGGGGACGAAATAGAGACAAGCCCTACATTAAATGCTTGGAAAGTAAAATTCCCTACGATTCCACCTAGTATAAGGGGAATGATTAACTGTGGATTCATCAGTACATAAGGGAAATAGACTTCATGAATTCCACCTAAGAATTGAATGGAAATGGCCATTTTAGCACCTTTTCTTTGCTCACCTCTAACCTTTAAATAATATGCAAGCAGAATTCCCAAACCTGGTCCTGGATTGGATTCAAGTAAGAAGAAAATTGATTTACCAATTTCATTTGCTTGTTGAATACCTAGTGGTGCTAACATGCCAAAATTGATCAGATTATTAAAAAACAACACTTTGAATGGTTCTATCACAATTGCTAGAAATGGCAACCAACTCGAATAGGTGATGGAATCTAATAGATTGATAGCCAATTCCATTCCAGCTGAAAACAGCTTACCGACAAATAAATAGCTAAATAACATGAAGAACAATGCTACTAATGCAGTAAATATATTCCCTATCAATAATTCATACCCTACACCCGGTAGTTTTTTAAGCACAAATTGATCTAATTTCTTAATTGTCCAACCTGCAAATGGTCCTAAAATCATTGCACCCAAAATAACTGGCACATTACTTGATAGCGTTAAACAAAAGGTTGCGATTGCAGCTATGATTGCCCCCTTTTGTCCACCTAATAACTTCCCACCCGTATGCGCAATCAATATTGGTAATAGCGTATGATAGGCTGGATTTACTATTTGGATAATGGATTCGTTATACCACCATCCATAATCACCAAATAGAACACGTAGCATACCTATTGCGATAATGATCACGATGTTCTGGTATATCATTGCAATGAGTAATTGGGCAAACTTTCTCATCTTTCTTCTATCCCCTTTATAGAGGTAGTTATTCTTGATTTGAAAGCATTTGTTAAAATGTTCTCCAGTTCTGTTTTCACCTTTTCCTCCGTACCTGTTAATAAGATATGAACAAATTCATCGTTAATAAATGATGCTGGTATTTCACTGGTTACTTCCATATGCTCAACAGGAGCATCTATAGGGACGACTAATAAAATAATAGTTTGAACCAAATGTCTTTCCTTATTATCTCCATACCATGTAATTGGCTGATCTGTTCTAAATATTGATACTAGAGGACTTGTCACACCTTCTGATTTTGTATGAAGCATTGCCAATCCTCCCAGGGCAAATCCACCCAATTTCTCCCGTTCTCTCAAATCATGCTTCAATGTATTCAAATTTTTTATTGCTTTTACACCTTTTATTAACTTTAGCACATTTGAAATGATATCTGAAGTTACCTTTACATCCTGATATAATTTTAAATTTTTGATAATTTGTATCATACCTTCTCCGTATATTGCGAGGGATTTTAAAGAGGTAGTTTCAATTTCATCCTGATCTTTATTCCTTACAAATGCCCGCTTATCATAGGAGTGGGTCGTGTTAACAAGTGCATTTTTAATTTTAGCTACATCGTCACTTTTAAGAAAAGAACTAACAACAACCATTTCTTTATTCGTAACAACTGGTAAATTAACGGTAGAAATAATGATATCTATCGGTGGATCTGTTGCAAGTAAATTTGCTAGTTCATTCATTGAAACTACTGCTTCCACTTGTAAATTAGGTATTTGTGTTCGAATCTTTGTTGATAGATACATTGACGTCCCCAATCCACTTGCACAAACGACAATTGCTTTAAAATTATTTCTCATCCCTTCTTCAATCCGCAGAAGGGATGCACCTATATGCATGGCTAAATAACCTATTTCATCCTCTGGTATCATATAACCTGTTTTTTCCGTTAAAATAGCGCATGCTTTTTGGCATGCTTCAAAAACTTTTGGATACCTGTTTTTAATTTTATCTAGCATTGGGTTATGAATTTGTAAGTTGTATTTTAATCGATTAAAAACAGGAACAAAATGAGATACTAGTCCTTCGAATAATAATTGATCCCCTTCAAAAGATTCTCCAAGGTGATGTTCTATTGAGCGGATAAAGCTTTGCGTCAATTCGATCCATAAAAACTCTTCCTTTGTATCATCTGGCAATTCTGTACCTTTCGTCGCCTTTGCGCCTGCTAGATGAAGTGCAATATATTTAATTTCAATATCTGGAAAGGTTAATGATAATACTCGCCCAAGACGTGTTACAATTCTTTTAGCAACAGAGAGGGTCTCAGGATCAAAAGGTTCCCATTGATTTAAATTTGTATCTTCTATCACCCTATCACTTTCGATTCGCTCCATCGCTAATAAAATATGAATCATCAAATTGACATAATTGCGATCATTTAACGATATTTCCTTTTGCTCATCAAGTATGTCAGATAACACTTGATCAACGGATAATATTTTATCTGTCTGGACAAATTTAAGTAATCTGCTTCGAACAACAAAACTTAATTTACCGAACTGGTCTCCTTCCTCACGCTTTTCGTGAAACAATTCCAACCAATCCTCAAACGTGATGTCCTTGTGGAGCAAACGTGATAATAATGCTCTACGCTTTTGCTCTGACACATCGATAAAAATACCGATTCCTGGTGATCGATCAATGATAACATTTTCTTCTTCTAACCAGACATTCACCTTGTCGAGATCATTAGCAATCGTTGCTATGGATACACCATATTTGGTACTAAAATACTCTTGTTTTAGAGGTTCTTTTGCTAACAAGAGATCATAAGTAATACCTTCCTGCCGTTCTTCTGGAGCATAGGCTGACATGACTTGTGCTTCTTCTAATTGATTTGTTAAATGGGTAATATCCGTGTCTGCTCCCTGTAGTTCGATACCGGAACCTACTGTTCTTGATATAGTAAGATCAAAATCTTTTAATGTCGCTTTAAGGGACTTTATTTCTCGTTGAATTGTCCTTGTACTCAACTTAAAATAGTCGGAAAGATATTGATAAGATAATGGATTTGTCTTTTCCAATAACGCTCGTAATAGTTCCTTTTGTCGAGAATTTAACATGATCGTTTTTTTCATACCTTTCACCCTTCCAGTCCCATACTAATATACAAGTTGTGTTCACTTTTATTTTAGCATATCTAAGTCAATTTCATCATGACCTAAATTAGCTACGTCGCTACCTATTGTAGCGATAAATCTGTATTATCAAAATGTATTCCTAGTAACAGCTATTGTGGTGGAATTCGCATTCTGATTATAGAAGAAAAAGCCACAAATTATCCTGTGACTTTTTCTTTTATTTATAGTTTTATTTGTACTTTTAAATCATTCGGATCTCTTGGACCCTTTAAAAAGTCAATCGTTTCTTCCAAAGATATCTCTTGAGAAATTAGATGATTTAAATGAATTCTTCCTTCTTTTATCCAATAAAAAGCAGGTAAAAAAGTATAATTGATTGCCATAGAGCCAAGAATCGTCCAATCATTATTATAAATTTTAAATGGATCAATCTCTACTTTTGCATCTTGTGGGGTGACACCAAACTGTAAATATTTCGCTGTTGGCCCCATATAATCGAATGCTTGTTCAATCACCTTAGGAATTCCTGTTGCATCTATCACGACATCAAACCCATGCGCATATTGCACCGTATCCAGGTCTTGCTCGATCTGATCACTTAAAACAGTTTTTGTTGCCCCCCATTCCAGTGCTATATCAAGCTTTTCTTGAGCAATATCTACGACAACAATCTCTGAAGCACCTGACATTTTTACCGATTGAATCAGTTGTTGCCCCATTGCACCTGCACCAAATATAATCACCCTATCTCCTACCTGTAATTGCAATCGATTCATCCCATGGACCACACAAGCCATTGGCTCAATAAATGCTGCTTCAGCAAATGACATGGAGTCTGGTATTTTAACACCATTACGGCTTGGAACCTTCACAAACTCCGCCATACTTCCATCACACGTATTTCCCAATGCTCCCCAATTTTCACACTGATTCCCACGGTTTGTTAAACAAAACTCACAATGCCCACAGAATAAGGAAGGATCTGCTGTTACTCTTTCTCCTACCTTAAAGTCACGCACATTCTCACCTACTTCATACACTGTCCCAGAAAATTCATGTCCGGGAATAATCGGATAAGGTGAGAGGAATTCACCTTGAAAAATATGAATATCTGTTCCACATATTCCTATCCTCTCTACTTTTATAGTAATATCATTAGGACCAGGTTTTGGATATGGTACTTCCTTAATTATTGCAGAATATGGTTTTTCTATTACTAATGCTTTCATTCATTTCCCTCCATTATTCATTTACATATGTCACGATGCACGGAGTCTTATCCTTTTACTGCTCCCATTGTTAAACCTCTTACTAACTGTTTCTGTGTAAACCAACCTAAAATAATAACCGGTATGATGGCGATCGTTGCGGCAGCAGACATTTTAGCCCAAAACAACCCTTCCTGTGTCATATAAGAAGACATATAAACCGGTAGCGTAGCAGCCTTTGTATAACTTAAACTAACTGCGAAAAAGAATTCGTTCCATGCAAATACCATGGACAGAAGCGCCGTTGAAACTACTCCTGGTTTCACTAAAGGCAAAACTACTTTAAAAAAAGACTGCAATCCTGAAGCACCGTCTATCTCTGCTGCCTCTATAATTTCATATGATACGTCATTAAAGAAAGACCGCATCATCCAAATAATTAAAGATACATTCATCGCTGCATACAGTAGAATCAGAGCGATTAAAGAATCTAGTAAATGCACACTTTTAAAGACTAAATATAATGGAATGATAATCCCAGCTACTGGTAGAAAACGAGTTGAAATAACCCAGAACAAAATATCATCTTTTCTTTTCATTTTATACATTGATAACGCATAAGCTGCAGGCACACCTAGTAATAAGGCGATTAACGTAGAACAAATTGCTACGATGATAGAATTCATAAAAAATTCACCCATACCTGAATTCCAAACGACTTGGAAATTTTCTAAAGTAGGACTGAATTTAAATGTCGGCGGAATCTTTATTGCTTCACTCTCTGTCTTAAATCCCGTAATAAAAATCCATAAAATCGGAAAAAAGAAGAGCAATGCAATGACATAGGTAAAACATGTTACCCCACCTGAGATAATTTTTTTCATTCCGCTTCCTCCTTAAACATGCGACGTAATAACTTAAACACGAATAACATCATCACGATCGTCAAGATAACTGTAATGACACCAACTGCAGATGCCTTACCGATATCCCAGTTTTGGAACCCTGTGCGATAAACAAGAAATGAAAGGTTCGTTGATGCAAAACCAGGTCCCCCTGATGTCGTCACATAAATTTCTCCAAATACTTGTAAAATAAACATGAGTCCAAGAAGAATAACTACTTCAATATATCGAACTAAATGAGGAATCGTCACATGAAAAAATTGTTGTATTTTATTTGCACCATCCAACTGTGCAGCTTCTATCAGTTCTGTTGGTAACGATTGTAGTCCTGCTAATAAAATTAACATAAAAAACGGTGTCCACATCCAAGAAACAATCATAATGATAGATAATAGTGGATGTTGTGCCAACCAATCAATTGGCGCCTGGCCAAATACTTCCGCAAAATAAGAAGATAATCCAAAGTTAGGATTATAGACTAACGTTTTCCATACAATTGCTGATACGGTGGGCATAACGAAAAATGGTGTAATAAACATTGTCCTAATAATCCCTTTTCCATAAAAGGATCGGTTCATCAACATTGCAATAGCGAATCCTAATACAAAACAAATAACTAGAATACTTAATGTTAATATAACTGTGTTTCCTAATACTTGATAAAAAGAAGGATCTGTTAGGATCTTTTTAAAATTAGATAATCCTACAAAAGAAATCCCTTTATCCGGTCGCATTATATCCCAATCTTGAAAACTATAATAAATCGTAATCAAAAAAGGGATTTGAGTCATCACAATCAGGAAAATCGCACTTGGCCAAATCAACCTTTTGATTGGAGGCTTATTAAGGGTTCTTTTTTGGTATACGTTCGCTTTCATACTCATCCTCCTAAGAGCCAAACATTAATGATTGAAACAGAATAGAAGAGGAAACCTTCCCCTTCTATTTAATACATTTACTTATAACCACCATCTTCGGCTGCTTCTTCGGCAAGTTTCTGTGCTTCCTTCATTGCATCAGCTACCGATTTATCTCCCGAGATTGCTGCGGCAATTTGCTGGCTCACTTCCGTTCCTAACGACTGAAATTCAGGAATAGCAACATACTGTGCTCCAACATACGGAACAGGATAAACAGCAGGGTTATCATAATCTACACTTAGAATACTTTCTAAAACCATATCAGAAAAAGGTGCTGCTTCTTGATACTGTTCGTTTTCATACGTCGATATACGTGTTCCAGACGGTGCAACTACCCATCCTTCTTCTTCTCCTACTAATTCGATATATTCTTTACTTGTAGACCATTTAATAAATTCAAAGGCTGCATCTTTATTTTTACTTGCAGATTCGATAGCAAGTGACCAAGCATATAACCCACCAGTATTCTCTTCTTTTTCCTGGGTTGGTGCAAAGGCATAACCAATTTTACCAACAACATCTGAATCATCTGGATTATCTAAAAAACCTGCTGCAACTGTAGCATCATACCACATGGCGGCTTTCCCTGTTGACATCACTGTTAATGCTTCTGTAAAACCAGTACTTGTTGCTCCCGGTTGTCCAGCATCATCTAGTAAATCAACATAAAAGTTAATCGCATTTAACGTATTCTCACTATCAAGTTGTGCATTCCAATCCTCATCATAATAAGAACCACCAAATGCATTAATCATAGTTGTTACAGGAGCCATCATTTCACCCCAACCTGGAAGACCACGTAACACAATGCCAGGCGTACCTGTTTCGTCTTTAATTGTTCGTGCCATGTCTCCAACTTCGTCCCAAGTTGGATGTAGAGGCATTTCTAAGCCAACCTCTTCAAAGATTTCCTTATTATAATACAACATCGTACTTTCCCCATAGAATGGTAAAGCATATAAATCATCTTCATGCGTTAACGCATCTCTCATCGTTGGAAAGATGTCTTCCAAGTCATAGGCTTCTTTTTCCTCATCACTAAGTGCATCTAGTTGGGGACTTAATGTTTCGATCCAATCATTTTGTGCCCAAATAGGTGTGTCATACGTACTAATTGTCACGATATCAAAAGCACCATCACCTAGTGCCACATCTTCTGTTACTTTCTTTCGAAGGTCATTTTCTGGTAACTCAACAAATTCAACTGAAATTCCCGTCTCCTCTTCAAAGTGTTCCTTCGTTAATTTTTGCATAATTTTCATATCTGGATTATTTACGGTAGCTACTGTTAACACGGTACCCTCATTGTCTCCTGATGAATTACCTTCACTATCTACATCATCGGATGAGCCACAAGCTGCTAATACGAAAGATAAAATGATGATCACAATAAATATAAATCCACTCTTTTTCCTCATTCATATACCCCCTGTTTTTATATGTTTGCGTTTACATCTCTATTATAGCAAAGGAGTATGATAATAAATCACCAAGATGACACAAGATTGTCGTCATGGATAGATGACAAAACTTCGTTATTCAATCTACTTCCATTAATCTAAACGCTATTCTTGTATTAACATTGTTTTCCATCTTATCTGTCGCTCCATTGAATTTCTCCACACGAATTAGACGCTCTTTCAAAGAACCCTGCTAAAATGAAAAAGGGCACTAACACCTCCCTTTCTCCTCAACTCCTTCTGATAGTTAAAAACAAAAAAGGAAGGGTCTCCCCTTCCCTCCGACTCATCCCTTCTCACTAAACAATGCATCAATCACGATAATTTCGCTTTCATCTAACGTTATTTCTGCTGCCTGCATATTGCTCACGATTTGTTCCACACGCTTCGCTCCCGGGATGACGACATTGATTTCATCACGTGTTAAGTACCATGCAAGCACAAGTTGAGCGACTTCGACTTCTTTCGCTTCTGCAATTTCACGGAGTTTCTCAACTTTTTCTAAGTTTTCTAACCATTTATCTCCTTGGAAATCAGGCTTTTTCAACCTTGTATCTCCCTCTGTAAACGTCGTTTCTGCTGTATATTTTCCAGCTAAAATACCAGACGCAAATGGAAAGTATGGCACAAACGACATGCCATGCTCATTCATATATGGGAAATAATCTTGCTCTGCACTACGCGTTAATAAATTATAATGGTCTTGCACGACATCGACATAGCCATCTTGATTCGCCTCCACCAATTGCTCTGGTGAAAAATTCGATACGCCAATCGCACGAATAATTCCCTTTTCCTTCAATTCCTGCAGTGCGCCAACCGCTTCATATTTCGGTGTGCCTTCATCCGGAAAGTGAATATAAAATAAATCAATAAAATCCGTCTGCAAACGTTGCATACTTTCTTTCACTGCTTGGCGTAAAAAATCAGGTGAATTATCAAACACTACCCCATCATCTGTAAAACGATGTGCCGCCTTCGATGCCAATGTCACTTGGTTACGTGCTTTTTTCTCCGTTAATATTTCCCCAATAATTGTTTCTGAACGCATCGGTCCATATGTAAAAGCCGTATCCCAAAAATCGATCCCTTG
>JAPFCO010000149.1 GCA_026169505.1 Pseudogracilibacillus sp. | reverse complement strand
TCTAGTCGTGAAGTCGAAGAAGTGATCTATGAATTGGAAGAAGTAGCAGAGGTTGCGGTAATAGGGATTACCGATGAATATTGGATTGAAGCGATTACCGCGATTATTGTGATAAAAGACGGACATACCTTAACCGAAGAGCGAGTGAAGGGGTTTTGTCATGAAAAATTATCGACTTTTAAGTCACCTAAATTTGTAGATTTTATCGACGTTTTACCTAAAAACCCGAGTGGGAAAGTATTGAAAAAAGATTTACGAGATCATTATGAAACAAATTAAATGAAGCAGGGGCAACAACATTGCCTCCTGCCTAAAATTATCTATGGAATTAGAAATTTCTCTTCAGAGCCACTTAAATGTTGACGGTCAGGTTGGATATCCCAACCTGATACATCTGGACCCTTTGGTAATATCTTCTGTTCTTTTTCGTCAGTTGGTGACAAAGTAATGGATAGATGATAGTGCTTTTTAATAGCTTCAAAATCTGTTGTACTCCCAAAGCCAGACGTAGAATATAGATCACGTGCATAACCCCATAAATTCGGAAAATCGATTAAACGTTTTTTATTTGTATTAAACGCTGAATAATAAGCGACATCGAATCTCGCTAACGTAACATAAAGTCGCACATCAGCATCGGTAATAAAGTCTCCGAATAAAAAGCGTTGCTTGGCAAGTTGTTGATCTAATTCTTCTAAGCGGGCGAATAGAATATCATAGGCTTGTTCATAAGCGGCTTGTGAACGAGCAAATCCACATTGATATACTCCATTATTGACTTCATCGTAAATGATATCATTTAAAGTATCGATTTGTTCACGTAACGCTAGAGGATATAAATCAGGTGCATTTTCTGTATGGAAAGGTGCCCAGACCGTTTCAAAATCGTTTGTAAGTGTAAAGTAATCATTGTTAACAACTTGCTCTTTTTTAATGTCAACCATTGCAGGAACAGTCGGTCGACCAGTATAATTTGGATCTGTTTTTTCATATATTTCACTTAAGTATTTTATCCCGAGTATTGGGTCTACTTCGTGTTTATCTAAAGAAAATGCCCAATCAATTCTAGGGATATTAGGACGCATAGGATTAACAGTGCCTAGACTAATTGCCGATTGCAAACCGAGAATTTCTCGAACAATGACAGCGCGATGTGACCATGGACACGGTGGTGTCCAAATTAGATGATAGCGATCCTTTTCCACTGGTAATTTGGTTGCCTCTTCGCCAAAACGAGTAGAAAATAAAGATTTCTGTCGTTTAAAAGAACCATCTTTGTTTATTTCGTTTTTTGACATTGTATCCCAACCTTTCGTTATTGAATAGATTGTTAACTTGAATCCATTTCATAATTAAAAAAAATTACGTCACTATATATTGTTGTAATGTGGCGATAAGCCAGTATGATGAATTTGATTAAACCTATACCTAATTATAGCATAAAGCTCTCCCCCTTCCGATATAATGACACACTACATGCATATGACACCGACACTTTTTGATTTAAACGAGGCAGCTGTATCATCATGAATCGGCAGTGCATTAACATCTACTTGTAGTGCAACAGCTTTGCCAGCCATGTCCTCCTTTAAATGAAAAAGTTTCTAGTTATTTTGATAAAGTCCTCTATTACAGGTGGAAAATAGCGATTATTCATTTGGGCGATATAAACAGTTCTAGATAAGTTACTACTATTAATGGATTTAATAGTGAATGGGGGATTTTCTAAGTGTTTTATGTAATTTTCCGGCACAATAGTTATACCGAGTTTTTCCTGTACTAGGGAACAAGCTGTTTCAAAACGCTCAATTTCAAAACGAATATTAGGAGTAAGACCTTCTTTTCGAAATTCATTTATAATATCTTCACGTGTTTGGAAACCTTCTCTACTGATGATTAATTGATCGTGTTGAATATCAAATATTGAAATATCTTTAGCTGTCTGCAAAACATGTCCTTTTGGTAATAAAGCCACTAAATTTTCTTTGTAAATTGGAGTTGTAATGATCTCTTCGTTTTCAAAATGTTGATTTGTGATAGCTAAATGAATTTTATAATTTTGTAATGCATTTTCTACTTGATTTAAACCAAGTACTTCAGATAGCTCGATGTGTATATTAGGGTAAGTGTTACTATACATCGCAATAACCTTTGGTAACCAGGACTTAACTGATTCAATGACACCAACTTGTAATTCAAGTGGACCATCATGTTTTAAACGAACCATTTCTTTATGAACATAATCGAAATGATGCAGTAATTTTTTAGCCTCTTTATACAATATATCGCCTTCTTTTGTTAAGGCGATTTTTCGTGTGCTTCTTTCAATGAGAAGAAGTCCGATTGTTGTCTCCATTTTTTTAATGGCAGAACTTAATGATGGTTGGGAAATATGAAGCACGTTCGCTGCTTTTGTAAATGTTCCTTGATCGATCAATGTAGTGAAATATAATAATGTTCGATGATCCATCACTTATCACCAAGCCTTTCAATAAATATTACTGTATATTCTTATGTTCATTGTATAGGAAAGGTGGTGAATGTTAAAGGGGTCATAGGTATGAACTATATTAGCTAGAAAATGTTATAAATGCCGTTGTTCCAGTAAAGAAATTCACACGTCGCTTTATAGATGAAAACTATAAAATTATAGAAAAAACGTATTTGTCTTTATAAAAAGATTTTAATACAATTAGGATACATAAGATAATCGGTAGGAGTGATAGAATTGTTTTACGACTGGACGGGACGGGTAGACGAAGGAGTGAATGGAAAGCGCTTTCATCAGATTGTTGACAATATAAATGTAAACAGTATAGAAAAAGTAACGGAGACAATATTTGGCATCGTCGGATTTGAATGTGATGAAGGCGTTAGAAGAAATCAAGGTAGACTCGGAGCGATAGAGGCCCCAAACAAAATTAGAAAGCAACTGGCAAGCTTACCATATCATGCGAACAAAGAAAATGTGATCGATGTCGGTAATGTGGCATGTATCGATAGAGGGTTAGAACAAGCACAACAAAAATTAGGAGATTATATAGCGAAACTTATTGAACACGATCATATACCAATTATTCTAGGTGGTGGTCATGAAACGTTTTATGGTCATTATTTAGGTGTACGTAAAGCGCTGGGTCCAGATAAAAAGATAGGCCTAGTTAATTTAGATGCGCATTTTGACTTGCGTAAAGATGATCAATCTTCATCTGGGACGATGTTTCGTCAAATTTTAGAGGCAGATAAAAATGTCGATTATTTATGTCTTGGAATTCAAAAGTTAGGGAACACGGAAGAGTTATTTGATTCTGCAAAAGCATTGAACGTGAAATATATATTAGAAACGGACTTAGAACCATTACAAGATATGTTTGACACAATTGATGTATTTGCGGAAAAGCAGGATGTCATTATCTATACGATTTGTACAGATGTGATCAATCAAGCGTTCGCTCCAGGAGTTAGTGCTCCATCGCCGTTTGGACTACATCCTGACACTGTAAGAAAAATCACGAAACATGTCGTTTGTCAGGAGAAGTTTTTAAGCTTTGATGTTTCGGAAGTAAATCCAACCTATGATGTGGCAGATAAAACGAGTAGATTAATTAGCTATATTATTGCGGAAGTGTTGATGCATTTAAATAATAAAAAAAGCATCTAATTCGCTAGCTAAACTGGAGGGAACATGATGATGGAACTTACAGGAAATAATTTAACAATTGTACAGATGAATGACATCTTATTTGGCAATCAAAGAATTAGTGTAGCAAAAGATAGCCTTGAAAAGGTAAAAGCAAGTAGGAGAGCGGTAGATAAAATCGTTAGAGGAAACAAATCGGTATATGGTATTAATACAGGATTCGGCAAGTTTAGTAATGTTGCGATTGCCAAAGAGAATGTAGAGGAACTGCAATTAAATTTAATCCGGTCACACGCATGCGGAGTTGGTACACCTTTCTCACGTGTCGTTGCAAAAGCGATGATGGTT